>CAISJA010000111.1 GCA_903885525.1 uncultured Opitutaceae bacterium | reverse complement strand
CTGCGGCCCAGCCTCCGCTCCGTGCTGCACCTCGTGCTCTTCCAGCCGCAAATCGCCCCGAACACCGGCAATATCGGCCGGATGTGCGCGGTCACCCGCACCCGGCTGCACCTGATCCATCCGCTCGGTTTCGCCATCACGGATCGGCATCTGCGCCGGGCCGGGATGGATTATTGGCACTCGCTGGATGTGCACCAGCATGCCGAGTGGGCGGCCTTCCGGGCCAGTCCGGCGGCCCCGCGGCGGCTGTGGCTGTTCACCACCCACGCGCCGCGGAGTTTCTGGGCGGCCGGTTTTGCCGATGAGGACGGCCTCGTCTTTGGCAACGAGGGGGCGGGGGTGCCGGCGGCGCTGCATGCCGAGTTCGGGGAGGAGCGCCGGCTGAAAATCCCCCATGCCAACGCCGCGCTGCGCTCGCTCAATCTGTCCACCGCCGCCGGCATCGCCTGCTATGAGGCGCTGCGCCAGGTGGGGCTGCCCGGGTGAGGTGTCCCCGCGCCGCCCCGGCGTTTCCGGCGGTGGGGCCATTGCGCCGGAGATCCAGGCGGCGCTGGAACGGGGAGACGCCCGGTCCAACCATCCGTCCGGCGCTCAGATTTCCCCGAGCCGGAGGCAGGCGGCTTCGTGCCCGGGGGACACCACGGTCAGCGGCGGGACCGTCTGCCGGCATTTTTCCTGGGCAAACCGGCAACGCGGATGGAAGGCGCAGCCAGCGGGCGGGTCGAGCGGGGAAGGTGGGTCGCCGGCCAGCACGAGGCGCGGCGGGCCGCGGCCGGGGTCGAGGCTGGGGATCGCGCTGACCAGGGCCTGGGTGTAGGGATGCCGGGGGTGCTCGATCACGGCGGCGGCGGGGCCGAGTTCCACGATCTTGCCAAGGTACATCACGGCGACCCGGTCGGAGATATGCTTCACGACGGAAAGATCGTGGGCGATGAAGAGCAGCGAGAGGTGCATCCGCCGGACCAGCTCCGCGAGCAGGTTGAGGATCTGGGCCTGGATGGAAACATCGAGGGCTGACACGGGCTCGTCGGCGATGATGAGCCGGGGCTCGAGCGCGAGCGCGCGGGCGATGGCGATGCGCTGCCGCTGCCCGCCGGAGAATTCGTGCGGGTACTTGCGCACCTGGCGCGGATCAAGCCCCACCAGTTCCATCAACTCGGCCACCCGGGCCTTGACCCGGCTGCGCGGCACCACCTTGTGCACGAGGAGCGGCTCGGCCAGCGTGGCGTAGACGTTGCGGCGAGGGTTCAGCGAGGCGAACGGATCTTGGAACACCATCTGCAGGTCGCGCCGGGCGGCCAGCAGTTCCGCCGCGGAGGAGGTGGTGAGGTTGCGTCCGCCGAGGATGACGGCGCCGCCGGTGGCCGGCACCAGTTGCATGATGGTGCGGGCGAGGGTGGACTTGCCGCAGCCGGATTCGCCGACCAGCCCCAGCACTTCGCCGGCCGCAAGGGAAAAGCTGACCCCGTCCACCGCCTTCACCACACCCGTCTGCCGGCGGAAGAGGAAGCCCGACTCCACGGGGAAGTAGGTGCGGACATCGGTCACTTGGAGAAGCGGGGCGGACATGGGTTTGGCTGGGCGGGCGGAGGGCGGCGCTCAGATCTCACCGGCCTGGACGCGCAGGCAAGCCTGGGTGTGGGTCGGGTCGCCGGGCAGCGAGGCGAGGACCGGGATTTGGTCGCGGCAGCGTCCGGTGGCGAAGGTGCAGCGTCCGGCAAAGGCGCAGCCGGCGATGGGCTGGGAGAGATCGGGCGGCAGGCCGGGGATGGTGTGCAGCAGGGCACCCTTGGGCTGGAGGGCGGGGATCGAGCGTTGCAGGGCCTGGGTGTAGGGATGCCGGGGCGCGGCGAAGAGGGCGCGGGTCCCGGCGCTTTCCACCAGGCGCCCGGCATACATCACCTGCACCCGGTCGCACAGGCCCGCGACCACGCCGAGATCGTGCGTGATGAAGATGACCGCCATGCCGAACTCGGCCTGCAAGCGGCGGAGCAGTTCCAGGATCTGGGCCTGTACCGTCACGTCGAGCGCGGTGGTCGGCTCGTCGGCGATGAGCAGCTCGGGGCGCGTGATCAGGGCCATCGCAATCATGACGCGCTGCCGCATGCCGCCGGAGAATTCGTGCGGATAACTGTGCAGGCGGCGCGCCGCGTCGTGGATGCCCACGGCCTCCAGCATCGCCAAGCCGCGGGCCAGCGCCGCCGGGCGGCCGATTTTTTCATGGATCAGCAGGGGCTCGATCAACTGGTCCGAGATGCGCAGGTAGGGGTTGAGCGACGTCATCGGATCCTGGAAAATCATGGCGATGCGCTTTCCGCGGATCGCGCGCAGCCGGGCGGGCGAGCAATGGAGCAGGTCGATCCCGTCAAAAAGCGCGTGGCCACCCATGATCCGCCCGGGCGGCTGGGGGATGAGCCCCAGCAGCGAGCAACAGGCCACCGATTTGCCCGAGCCCGACTCGCCGACCAAGCCGAGAGTCTCCCCGGGGTTGATCGAGAAGCTGACGTCATCCACCGCCCGGAAAACCCCGTGGCGGGTGTGGAAGTGGGTGCGCAGATGCTGGACTTCGAGAAGGGGCATGGCGGTGGTTCAGGGCGGCGGCGCGGGCGGAGCCCCGAGGCTCTCTGGCAGGGCGGCGACCACGCGGACCGGCGACAAACCGCCCAGCGCGCCGCCTCCGGTGGGCGGACAACCCGGGGGCTGGAGGATGACGGCCGGGGCGGAGAACACCGGGCCGGTGCGAACCGGGTTGGTGGGGCCGAACAGGGCGATGAGGGGGACCCCGAGCGCGTTGGCCAGGTGCATGCCGCCGGTGTCATTGGTGACCAGCAGGCGGCAGGCGCGGAGCCCGTCGGCGAACCCGACCAGGCTGGTGCGCCCGGCCCGGTCGCGGACGCGGTCGCCGAACCCGGCGGCGATCTCCCGGGTGAGGACGGCATCGGCGTCGGTGCCGAAGAGCACGAACTGCTCCCCCGGCAGGGCGGCGATCAGCGCCCGCCAGTGTGCGACCGGCCAGCGTTTTTCCGGATTATTTTCCGAGCCGCAGATGAGCCCGATCGTCCGGTGGGGCGGTGCATCCGGACCGGCGGGCCGCGGGAACGGCTGGCGGTCGGGCGCGGTGCGCAGGCCGAAGTGACGGAGGAAGCCGTGCCACAATTCGAACTGGTGATGGTCGGCCTCCCGGAATCCCGGCGGCGGGCGGTAGTGCCCGGTGAGGAGCGGGCGCCAGCGGCCGCTCCGCCGGAGGCCGAAGCGTTGCGGACAGCCCGTCAGCCAGGCTTCGAGGTCGCCCCGGGGGGAGTTGGTGAACAGCAGGTAGCAGTCGGGAAACTCGGCCCGCCACTGCCGGAAGCGGCGGAAGTAGCCGGGGCCGGAGGCGGGCAGGGCGAGGAGCCGGTCGCCCAGGCCGAGTTGTTCCAGCAGCGGCAGGAACGCCGGCTTGGCGAGCAGGGTGATCTCGGCGTCGGGCCGGCCCGCCCGGATCGCCCGCAGCAGCGGCAGGGTCATCACGACGTCGCCCAGCCAATTGGGCAGGCGGATCCACAGCCGGGTGCGACGGGGCAGCCGGGCCTCCCCGCGGAGGCGCATTTCCGCCTCCAGAAAATCCAGCTTCAACTCCAGCCGCAGGCGGGCCGCCGGGGCATCCTGGTTTTTCCAACGCTGGTGCCCCCAGAGCCAGGAGGCGCAGAGATTGTCGTCCGCCCGCAACCGGCCTTCCAGCCAGACATTGAAGGCGGTCGTGATTCCCTCGACGCTGCCGTCGTGGCGGATGGGATCGGAGCACATCTCGATCCGCCAGAAACCGAGGTGGCGTGGATAGATGGTGACGACCTCGGCCGCGTGCCGCACGGCCAGGCTGGCGGGCATGGCGGTGGTGGAGCACACGCGGCCGAAGAGGGTGGTCAACGCGCCGCGCTGGCCGGAATTCTGATCGAACAGTACCGCCACGCAGTTCCGGCGGGCGAGGATGTGGTTCGCCTCGATGAAACCCTCGCGCCGCGCCAGCAGGCGCATGCCGAACCGTTCCCGCGTCCGCTTGACCCAGGCATCCGCCGCGGGGTTGTCGAGCGGGCGGTAGATGGCGGCTAGCTCCGGAAACGGCTGGCCGACGACCAGCGGGAGGGCCGTGCCGGCTTCCCAATGGGCCATGTGCGGGGTGCCGATCAGGATGGAATGGGGCGAAGCCCGGTGTCGGGCGAAGAGCCCGTGCAGGCCGGGGCTGCCGGTGATGATGCGCTTCACCCTGGCATCGGGAAGGAAGGGCATGGCGAGCGACAGCAGGAAGGTTTCCCCGACCCGGCGCAGGCATTCCCGGCCGATGGCCTGGTGCCAGGCCGCGGATTTTTCGGGAAACGCGTGGTGCAGATTCGCAAGGATGAGGCGGCGGCGCCGGGGCAACCCGTACCACACCGCCCGCCCGAGCAGCCAGGTGCAGGGGCGCAGCACGGCCTCCGGCGTCCGGGCCAGCAGCCAGCCGGCGAGTTGCAGGAGGAGCTTAACCATGGCGTCCGTGGTAAGGGGCGCCGGGGTCGAACTCGCTTAAAAGAGTCGGGCTCAAGGTGATTAGAATTTGCCTTCGGGGAACAAAACCATGAAAGCTAAGTCCGCGGTGGATGAAAGTCATTTCTCTCCACGTCCTACGTCATGCCGGAACTTCTTGTCATCAAACCCTCCTCCCTGGGCGACATCGTGCACGCCCTGCAAGTGGTGGCTTCGCTCAAGGCGCAGCAGCCGGCCTGGCGCGTTTCCTGGATCGTGCGGGATATCTTTGCTCCGCTCGTGCGGGCCAGCACCGTGGTGGACCAGGTTTTTGTCTTTCAGCGCCACGAAGGCGCGCGCGGGTTCCTCCGGCTCATGCGCGAAGTCCGGCAGAAGGAGTATGATGTCCTGTTCGACCTGCAGGGCCTGCTGCGCACCGGACTGATGACAAAGTGGGCCCGCGCCCGGCGCAAGATCGGCCGTTGGGACGCACGCGAAGGCTCCAGCCTGTTCTATGATGAGAAGGTGCCGCCTCCGCCCTCGGGCAGGGCATCCCACGCGGTGGAAATCCTGCTGCAGTTCTGCCTGGCGGTGCAGGCGCGCCCGGAACTCCAGGGCGATCTCAGCTTCCGCGAGATGGAGCGGCTCAACCTCGGCTTCATGGAGCCGAGGCGCGGCCTGAAGCCGGTGCTGATGTTTCCGGACAGCCGGCGCGAGGAAAAGAAATGGGGCGGCTTCGCCCCGCTCTCGTCGTTGCTCGTCCGCGAGGCCGGGCGCAAGGTGGTCTGGGCCGGCAACGCCTACCTCCCGTGCAAGGAGGTCTTTCCCGAGGGCACTTTCCTCAACCTGACCGGCAACACCAGCCTCACGTCGTTGGCGGCCATCATCGCCAAGGCGGATTGGGTCATCTCCAACGACAGCGGGCCGATGCACCTGGCGGCCGCGCTGGGGATCAAGACCCTCGGCATCTTCGGCCCGACCGATCCACGCCTCTACGGGCCGTATCCCCTCAACCGCCCGACCAATCATGTCATCCAGGCCCCCGTGGGCGACCTGCACCATCTTACGCCGCGGGACGTTTTCACGCGGTTCCGGCGCATCGAGGCAGTCGACCGGGGCGAGGCCCTCCACTCGGAGCCGCCGTTCCGGTTCTGAGTCCGCCCCCGGGCCTGCGGTGGCGGGGCGCAAAATTGTTGTGCATCCGCCGCCAGAATCCCTTCCACTCCCCCTCCCATGCTCGATCCCCGTCTTCTCCGCGAATCCCCCGACACCGTCCGGGCCGCCATTGCCAAGAAACACCTCGATCTCGATCTCGACGCCGTGCTGGCGATCGACACCGCCTGGCGCACCCAGCTGGCCGAAGTCGAGCAACTCCGTTCCAAGCAAAAGGCGGCCAACAACGAGATGGTCGCCCTCAGGAAGGGCTCCCCGGAGTTCCTCGCCAAGGTGCAGGAGATGAAGGCGGTGTCCGCCGAGGTGAAGGCCCGCGAGGAAGGGCTCAAGGGCCTTGAGGAGAAATGGCAGCAGGCGATGCTGACCCTGCCCAACATTCCCCACGCCACGGTCCCCGCCGGCCGGACCCCGGAGGATAACCAGATTTGCGCCACCCAGGGCGATGTCGCCGCGGTCTCGGCCCTCGCCGTGCCGCACTGGGAAATTCCCGGCTTTGAGCGCCTGTTTGACTTCGCCCGCGGTGCCAAGGTCACCGGCGCCGGTTTCCCCTTCTACGTCGGGGACGGCGCGCGCCTCGTGCGTGCCCTCGTGCAGTTCTTCCTCCACGAAGGCGTGGCCGCCGGCTACACCGAGGTCAACCCGCCCATCCTGGTCAATGCCGCCAGCGCCACCGCCGTCGGCCAGCTGCCGGACAAGGAGGGCATGATGTACGAGACCACCCCCGACCACCTGTATGCGGTGCCGACGGCGGAGACTCCGCTCACGAATTTTTTCCGCGACGAGATCGTCGACGAGGCCTCCCTGCCGGTTTGCCGCTGCGCCTACACGCCCTGTTTCCGCCGCGAGGCCGGCAGCTACGGCAAGGATGTCCGCGGCCTCAACCGCCTTCACCAATTTGACAAAGTCGAGCTGCTCAAATGGGTCCATCCCAGCCAGAGCTATGCCGAACTGGAGAAGCTGCGTCTCGACGCGGAACGCCTCCTGCAGAAGCTGGAGCTGCCCTACCATGTGCTGCTGATGTGCGGCGGCGACATGGGTTTTGCCCAGGCCAAGAAGGACGATCTGGAGGTGTGGGCCGCCGGCCCGAAACGCTGGCTGGAGGTGTCGAGCTGCTCGAATTTCGAGGCCTTCCAGGCCCGGCGTGCGCAAATCCGCTTCCGCAACACCGCCACCGGCAAGCCTGAGCTGGTGCACACGCTCAACGGTTCCGGCCTGGCGGTGCCGCGCGTGCTCGCCGCCCTGCTGGAAAACAATCTGCAGGCCGACGGCCGCGTGAAAATCCCCGCCGCCCTGGTGCCCTATTTCGGCAAGGAATACCTCAGCTTCCAGTGAGAGGCGGTTGCGCTCAACCGCCTGAGGGCGCCGGAGAAAATCCTCTGTCCCCTTTGCTTTTCGGTGACCCAATCGGGTTGCCCAATTTAAGATGAATCCCGCCGTCATCACCCCGCGCTCCTGGTCCGCCAAGGCGGTGGGTCTCGGGCGGTTGCTGCCCCGCGACAGGCTGCATCCGGCCGTGCTCGCGTGGGAGGCCCGGCGGAGAAAAGACGAGATCTGGTGCGTCGCCTTTTCCGGCGGGGCGGACTCGCTGGCGCTCCTCCTCTTGCTCTGGGCGCACTGGCCGGAGCGACGGGGTCGGCTCGTGGCGCTGCATTTCAACCATCGGCTGCGGGGACGGGCCTCGGCGGCGGATGCGGCGTTTTGCCGGCGCGTGTGCCGGGGGCTGGGTGTGCCCCTGCGGGAAGGGGAGTGGACCGACGCTCCGCGCACCGGTGCCAGTGAGGCGGCCGCCCGGGCCGCCCGTCACGGCTTTTTCGACCGCACCCTGCCGCGGCTGAAAACCAAGGTGCTCTGGCTGGCCCATCAGCAGGATGACATTGCCGAGACCCTGTTCATGCGACTGGCCCGGGGCAGCGGCACGGCGGGATTGGCGGCGCCACGGCCGGTGGCGTCGGTCGGCCTCCGCCGCCATCTGCGCCCCCTGCTGACCCTGCCGAAGGCCAGGTTGCTGGAGGCGTTGCGCCAGGCCGGGGTGCCTTGGCGGGAGGACGAAAGCAACGCCGGTCCGGCCCATTTCCGCAACCGTGTCCGGCAGCAGGTGCTGCCCTCCTGGGTTGCGGCGGCGGGCCGCGATGCCCTAGCGGGCGCGGCCTTGGCCAGAGAACGGCTGGAAGAGGACGATGCCGCCCTCGAAACCTGGTTGGATGAAGTGCAGCCGCTGGTGGGCCGCCGCACCTTGGATTTGGGGCGTCTGGCGGGCCGGCCGCTCGCCCTGTGGCGGCGCGCCCTGCACCGCTGGCTCCGGGCGGTCCGGCCCCGGAGCGATCTTTCCCGCCAGGGCTGCGAATTGCTGCTGGCCGCCCTGCGCGCGG
>CAISJA010000110.1 GCA_903885525.1 uncultured Opitutaceae bacterium | reverse complement strand
CTGTTTGCCGGCCGCACCGTCGTCCCGATCATCAACGAGAACGATTCCGTCGCGGTCGAGGAACTAAATTTCGGCGACAACGACCGTCTCTCCGCCGAGGTGGCCCAGCTGGTCGAGGCCGACCTGCTCCTGCTCCTCACCAGTGTGGATGGCGTGCTCGACGCCGCCGGCCAGGTGGTGCCCGAGGTGCGCGACATCGATGCCGTGGGCGGCCTCGTCCGCCACGACAAGGGGCGCCTCTCCGTCGGCGGCATGACGACCAAGCTCCAGGCGGTGAAGATCGCCACCAGCTCGGGTATTGCCGCCCGCATTCTCAACGGCCGCACCCCGGGGCTCATCGGTGGGGCCGTGCAGGGCCGCCGCCAGATCGGGACCTGCTTTCCCGCCCGACGCTGACCATGTCCGACCTGCGCACCCAGATTCAGGAGTTGGGCCGTCGCGCCCGCGCCGCGGCCCGCACCCTCGCGCAGACTTCCACGGACACTCGGAACCGCGCGCTGCTGGCCATGGCTGACGCGCTGGTGGCGGACGAAGCTGCGATTCTCCCGGCCAACGCCGCCGACGTGGCCGCCGGGCAGGCCGCCGGCCTGGCCCCTGCCATGCTCGACCGCCTGCGTCTCGATGCCCGGCGGCTCCGCGCCATGGCGGACGGGGTGCGCGCCGTCGCCGCGCTGCCCGATCCGGTCGGGCGCATCCTGCGCGAGTGGACCCGGCCCAACGGCCTGCGCCACACCAAGGTGGCGGTGCCCATCGGGGTGATCGGCATCATCTACGAGTCCCGGCCCAACGTCACCAGCGACGCCGCCTCCCTCTGCCTCAAGACCGGCAACGCCGTCATCTTGCGCGGCGGCTCGGAGTCCCTGCGCTCGAACCTGGCGATCGCCGCTGCTCTCGCCCGCGGGCTGGCCGCGGCCGGTCTCCCAGGCGAGGCCGTGCAGGTGGTGGCTTCCGCCGACCGCGAGGCGGTGAAGCACCTCTGCGCGATGGATGAATTTCTCGACCTCGTCATTCCCCGCGGCGGCCGCGGGTTGATCGAGGCGGTGGTGGCCAGCGCCCGCGTGCCGGTCATCAAGCACTACGACGGCATCTGCGCCCTCTACGTCGACCGCGCGGCCGATCCGGCCATGGCCGAGGAAATCACCCTCAACGCCAAGTGCCAGCGGCCCGGGGTGTGCAACGCCATCGAGACGCTGCTCGTGCACCGGGAAATCGCCGCCGCCTTTCTCCGGCACACCGGCGCCGCCCTGCTGGCGCGGGGCGTGCAGTTGCGGTGCGACCCGGAGGCGCAGGCCCTGTTGACCCCCCTGGCCGGCGCACACCCCGGGCGCGTGGTCGCAGCCACCGCGCAGGACTACCGCACGGAATTTCTCGACCTCATTCTGGCGGTGAAGGTGGTGGACTCGCCCGCCGCGGCCATCGCCCATATCGCGGAGCACGGGTCGCACCACAGCGACGCCATTGTGACGGCGGATGCCGCCGTGGCGGAGCGTTTCCTCGCCGAGGTGGACAGCGCCACCGTCTACTGGAACGCGTCCACGCGGTTCACCGACGGCGGCGAGTTCGGCTTCGGTGCCGAAATCGGCATCAGCACCGACAAGCTCCACGCCCGCGGCCCCATGGGCCTCGAGGAACTGACCACCTACAAGTACGTGATGCGCGGCACCGGCCAGGTCCGGGGCTGACCCGCCGGTCGCGTTCCGGCCGGCCTTGGGGGAAACCCGCGGCGGAGGAAGCGGGGCCCAGCCCAGGCCCCATCCGGCCGCGGCGGAAGTGCCGGCGCTAGGCCGGCGGCGGGCGGCTTCAGAGGATTTTTCCGTCCCGGTAGACGATCCGGCCGCCGACGATGGTGGCCTGCACCCGGCCCGTGAGCTTTTGGCCGTGCCAGGGGGAGTTGCGGGATTTGGAGAAGCCCCGGGTGGCGTCGTAGGTCCAGGTGGCGGCGGGATCGAAGAGGCACACGTCGGCGGCGGCGCCGGGCGCGAGGGTGCCGGCGGGGAGACGGAGGACGCCGGCGGCGCGGCGGGTCAACAGGTCGAGGACGGCCGGAAGCTTGAACCGGCTGCGGCGCACGAGCACCTCAAGGCACACGGGCAGGGCGGTCTCGAGGCCGAGGATGCCGTTGGGGGCATAGTCGAACTCGCGGTCCTTCTCATCGGGCGAGTGCGGGGCGTGGTCGGTGCCGATACAGTCGAGGGTGCCGTCGCGCAGGCCGCGAATGATGGCCTGGCGGTCCGCCTCGGTGCGGACCGGCGGGTTCATCTTGAAATTGGTGTCGTAGGAGGCGAGGGATTCGTCGGTGAGGGCGAGGTGGTGCGGGGTGGCCTCGGCGGTGATGCGGATGCCGTCCTGCTTGGCGCGGCGGACAAGCTCGACCGAGCGGGCCGAGCTGATGTGCTGCAGGTGGATGTGGGCGCCGGAGTAGGCGGAGAGGATGATGTTGCGGGCGACGATGATGTCCTCCGCGGCGTGGGGCCAGCCCTTGAGGCCGAGGCGGGTGGAGACCACGCCCTCGTTCATCACCGCGCCCTTCGTCATCGATTCATCCTGGCAATGGTCGAGGATGGTGAGGTCAAACATCTTGGCGTACTCGGAGGCGCGGCGCATCAGCTCGTTGGACTGGATGCAGACCCCGTCGTCGGTGAGGGCGACGGCCCCGGCGGCCTTGAGGGTGCCGTGCGGGGCGAGCATCTCGCCCTTCATGCCAACGGTGATGCAGGCGGTGGGAAGGACGCGGACGACAGCCCGGGCGGCGGCGGCCTTGACGAGCTGGATCGTGCCGGCGTTGTCCACCGGGGGCGAGGTGTTGGGCATGCACACCACGGTGGTGAAACCGCCGGCGGCGGCGGCGTGCGAGCCGGTGAGGATGTTTTCCTTGTGGGTCTGGCCCGGCTCGCGGAAATGGACGTGGATGTCGACCAGGCCCGGGCAGACCACGAGGCCGGCGGCGTCGATCACCCGGGCTTTTTTCCTCCGGGCGGGGGGCAGGCTCGCGACGAACACGCCGTCGGCGATGAAAACGTCGCCCGGGGCGTCACGTTTGGCGGCGGGGTCGACGACCCGGCCATTTTTGATCCAGAGGGGGCTCTTGTGGGAAGGGAGAAAGGGGCGGGGGCCGGCGGCGGGTTTTTCACGGGTAGGGGCGGCGGCCGCGGCTTGCTGGTCCGGGCAGCGGGCGGGTTATTCCACCGGGGTGACATGCTCGGGCTGGCCGCCGGCGCAGAGGTAGAGGACGGCCATGCGGACGGCGATGCCGTTGGTCACCTGCTGGAGGATGACGCTCCGGGCGGAGTCGGCGAGTGCGCTGTCGATCTCGACGCCGCGGTTGATCGGTCCCGGATGCATGATGATCGCGTCCGGCTTGATCCAGGAGGCGCGCGTCTGGTTGAGGCCGAACATGCTGGTGTACTCGCCGAGCGAGGGGAAGAGGCCGACGGCCTGCCGCTCGTGCTGGATGCGGAGAAGCATGACCACATCGGCGTCGGCGAGGGCGGTGCGGAGGTTGTGCGAGACGGTGACCCCGAGCGGCTCGAACCAATGCGGCACGAGGGTGGAGGGTCCGACGATGGTGACGTTGGCGCCGAGCCGGGTGAAGGCGTGGATGTCGGAGCGGGCCACGCGGCTGAAGAGGATGTCGCCGAGGATGACGATTTTTTTGCCGGCGAGCGGGCCGAGCTTTTCCCGGATGGTGAAGACATCGAGCATGGCCTGGGTGGGATGCTCGTGGGCACCGTCGCCGGCGTTGACCACGGGGATGCCGAGCCGTTCGCTGAGGTAGCGCGGGGCGCCGCTGGCGGCGTGGCGGAGCACGATCATGTCGGCGTGCAGCGCCTGGATGTTGAGGGCGGTGTCCTTGAGCGTCTCCCCCTTGGTCGTGCTGGAATGGGCCGCGTCGAACGAGATGACCTCGGCGCTGAGCAGCTTGGCCGCCATTTCAAAGGAGATGCGCGTGCGGGTGCTCGGCTCCAGGAAGAGGTTGACGATGGTCTTGCCGCGCAGGGCGGGGACCTTCTTCACGCGGCGGTCGAGGATGCGGCGGAAGGCCCCGGCGGTCGCCTGGACCTGCTCGATCTCGGCGATGCTGAGGTCTTCGATGGTGAGGAAATGCTGGCGGTTCCAGGACACGGGATCAGGGGGATGGGACGGGAGGGGAGGGCCGGCGAGTGCCGGAGGATAGGAGGCGGATGGAGTCGCGGGACGGATCGTCGGCATCGAGATGCACGAGCACTTTTTCGGTGCCGGTGGCATTGACGATCAGGCCGCAGTAATCGGCGGCCAGGGGCAGCCGGTGGCCGCCGCGGTCGGCGAGGACGGCGAGTTCAACCCGCTCGGGCCGGCCGTGGTCGAACAGCTCGTCAAGGGCGGCCTTCACGGTGCGGCCCGAGTAGAGGACGTCGTCCACGAGGATGACGTCGGCACCGTTCACATCATACGGGATCATGGTCGGCACGAATTCCTTCGGGATCGGGTGCCGGCCGATGTCGTCGCGGTGGAAAGAGATGTCGATCGTGCCCAGGCCGGGGTGCAGGCCGGTGGCGCGGAGCCGGTCGGCCAGCCGGCGGGCGAGCACGATGCCGCCGTTGGCGATGCCGAGGAGCAGCAGCCGGGGGGTATGGACGTGGCGGGTGGCGATGGCCCGGGCGAGAGCGGTGATGGCCGCCTGGATGCCCGGTGCGTCGTGTTGGATGCGTATGCCCACGAGACCGTGGTTTTGAGGCCCGGTTGCCGGGGCGTAAAGCGCAAACACGGATAATTTCCGGCGGCCGGGAGCGATCCGTTACCCGGGCGCGCCGTTCGGGAGCGGTGCCAGGCAGCCCGGCGCCTCGTAGCCGGCGCGGTTCAGGCGCGGATCGACGCGGCGGCCGGCCCTCAGCCCGGCCGCCAGCGGACGGCACAGGCGGGCGGGGGCAAGCGGCTCATCTCCCAGCCAGGCCGGGACCGCCCACGCCCAAGGCGCGGCACAGGGCCTCCAGGGCGTCGGAACGGGCAAAGGGAACGCGGTGGCACATGCGGGGGCCGCGGCGCGCACCGCGCGGTGCGGGAGATGGTGGACCCTACTGGGCTCGAACCAGTGACCTCTTCCATGTCAAGGAAACGCTCTAACCAACTGAGCTAAGGGTCCGGGGGAGGGCGAGAAATGAACGATTCAGCAGGAGGGGTGCAAGGATTATTTCCCTGCGGCTTTCCCGCCGGGCTTTTCGCGTGCATTTCCGGGGGCGCCCGCTAAACACCTGCCGGCATGCTGCAGTCGCTCCGTATCCGCAATCTCGCGCTCCTCGACGAGGTGGAGCTGGACTTTGACAGCGGGTTTACGGCGGTCACCGGCGAGACCGGCGCGGGCAAGAGCATCCTGCTCGGGGCCCTTTCGCTCCTCGCGGGGGCGCGGGCCGACAAGACCGTGATCCGGCAGGGTGCCGACGCCTGCGAGGTGGAGGCGGCGCTGTTCTTTGCCGACACCCGCCGGCTCGACATGGTGCTGGCCAACCTCGGCCTGCCCGCCTGCGACGATGGCGTGCTCATCCTCAAGCGCAGCCTCCCGCGCGAGAAGGCCCCGAAGATTTCCGTCAACGGCAGCCTGGCCACGCTCGCGGCGTTGCAGGAGCTGGGCGGGCAATGGATCGATTTCCACGGCCCCGGCGAACCGCGCCGCCTGCTCAAGGAAGGCGGCCAGCGCGAGCTGCTCGACCTGTTCGCCCGCAACGGCGCCCTGCTGGAAAAATACCAGGCGCTCCACGGCGTCTGGCTGGACCGGCAGGCGGAGCGCGACCGGTTGCTCGGCACCGGGCGGCTCTCCGCCGAGCAGACCGATTTTCTCCGGGCCCAGCTGGCCAAGATCGACGCCCTCGACCTGGGCGACGAGGCCATCGCCGGGCTGGAACGCGACTTTGCCCGCCAGCAGGGGGCGCAGGAAATCATCCGGCTGGCCGCCGGCTTGAGCAACGGGCTCAGCGGCGAGGACGGCCT
>CAISJA010000109.1 GCA_903885525.1 uncultured Opitutaceae bacterium | reverse complement strand
TCGAGCCGTTTTTCACCACCGGCCGATCCGGCACCGGGCTCGGCCTCTCCACGGCGCATGCGCTCGTCCGGCAGCACGGCGGCCAGCTCGGCATCGACTCCGAGCTTGGGGTCGGCACCACCGTCACCGTGTTCCTCCCTTGCGCCGGCTCGACCGGCACCGCCGGAGCGGCCCGCCACGCCTCGCTCCCGCCCCGCCCGCACACCGGCCGCATCCTTTTCATGGACGACGATCCCCAGCTCGGCCACCTCACCGGCGACCTGCTCGCGGCGCTCGGCTACAAATACGATCTTGCCCGCCACGGCGAGGAGGCCCTGCGCTGCTACCAGCGGTACTTCAACATCGGCCGCCCCTACGATGCGGTCATCCTGGACCTCAACATCCTCGGCGGCATGGGGGGCGAAGCCTGCTTCCGGGCGCTGCACGACCTGGACCCGGGTGTCCGCGCCATCGCCGCCAGCGGCCATGACGACGAAGGCCTGGCCCGCCAGCTCATTGCCCAGGGTTTCGCCGGCTGCCTGCCCAAGCCCTACCGCCTCGGCGAGCTCGCCCGCGTCCTCCGATCCGTCATCGGCGCCTGAACCGGCGTCGGGGTGCAACCCGGGCCGCGCCCTGGCCGGCGGAGAGAGCTGGCCGGCCTCCGGCGACTCCCTGCCGGGGCCCGACTGCGGTTCGGCGCCGTTTCCGGCGGGGGAACCTATTCCTTCTCCGGTCCGTCGGGGTCGAGCGTCTGCGTCTTCGGCACTTTCAGGGCATAGTGAACATGCCGGGGTTTGCCGGCGTCAACCTTCTCCAGGCTCAACGGTTGAATCATGGGGGCAAAGTCGTTTTCCCCATGAATGGTCATGGGCAGGTATTCATCATAGGCGGCGACCCAATCGGACCTGATGGCATCCTGTGCCTTCGTCGCCGGGATCACCCCTGCCTTGACCAGCTGAAAGAGTTTGTTCTCCAGCTTGTCTTTTTCTTCCGCATTCCACTCCACCTTGGGATCGCGCGTCTGCGGCCAGAGATTTTTTTCGTCATTGCTGCCGCCAAGGCAAAGCGGGATGAAATGGTCGACCTCGTAGTCGGTCCCGTTGCGGGTCGCAGCCGGAATATGGTACTCGTCGAATACCGTCTTCCTCAGCTCCGGGGGAACATTGCGGATCTCACTCGTCGGTCCGGTCGGGAGCGAGCGGTCGGCATGCATAAAATCGCCGGGGGTGAGGTTCTTGTCCGGATAAGTCTGGGCGGGGGCGAGAACGGCAGCGATCAGACCGGCCGCACACAGGAACACATACGGAAACTTTTTCATAACGAATTTATCCGGAGGGTGGGAAGGAGGGAAAACTGCGCCAAGGTGGTGGCCGCGCTCTAAAAGAAAGTCAAACCAGCGGAGGGCCGCGCGGGCAGAATTCACACTTCCGCCGCACTCCTCCCCCGCGCAGCGCCGGCCGGGCCGGGCGGGCCTGACCCGGATTGCTCCGGGCGGCCCAAGGGCGTCCGGCCGCGGAGAGTCGCGGACTGGCTCAGTCGCCCTTCAGCAGCTCCTCGGCGTGGGCGCGGGCGCTGGGGGCATGGCGGTCGCCGAGCATCCGGGCGAGCTCGCCGATGCGCTCGTGGTGCTGGCCGTGGATCGACTCGATGGTGACGGTCGCGCGGTCGCCGCTCTGGTCCTTGACCACGACCAGGTGGTTGCGCGCCTGCGCGGCGACCTGCGGGAGATGGGTCACGCACAGGACCTGGTGCCGCCCGGCGATCTCGGCCATCCGTTCGCCCACGATCCGGCCGATTTCACCGCCGACGTTGGCATCCACCTCGTCGAACACGAGCAGCGGCACGTCGTCGATCTCCGCCAGCACCGCCTTGAGCGCGAGCATGACGCGGGCGAGCTCGCCGCTGGAGGCGATGCGGCTGAGCGGCAGCGGCGCCTCGCCCACATTCGGGGAAAACAGAAACTCCACCCCGCAGTCGCCCGCCGGTCCGAGGGCGGCCAGGGGCACGAGCGCCACCCGGAAGTCCGCCTTCTTGAAACCGAGCTGGACGATCACCTGACCGGCGACCTTGGCCAGCCGCAGGGCGGCCTTTTCGCGGGCGGCCCGCAGCTCGGCGGCGGCGGCGCGGGCGGCCTGGGCGGCGGCGGCGATCTCCTTCTCCAGGCGGCGGAGCGAACCCTCCACGTCTCCCTGCGTCTCCAGCTGGCGGCGCAGCGTGTCGCGCGCGGCGAGGACGGCGGCCGGCTTGGCCCCGTGCTTCCGCTTCACCTCCAGCCAGGTCTCCATGCGCTGCTGCAGCATCTCGGCC
>CAISJA010000108.1 GCA_903885525.1 uncultured Opitutaceae bacterium | reverse complement strand
CGACCCGTGGCGATGATGCCGCATCGCCTGAAAACAGGCTCCTACAGGTCGCCGCCCTACCCGGTGCCGCCCAGGTCCGCCAAGGCACCCAGCAGCGCGGCGAGGCTTTCGATTTGGCGGAAACGGGGATGGACGTGCGGGGTTTCCGCCACGCGCTCGTGCTGCCAGGTAAATTGGTAGGGGACGTACACGCCGGCTCCCCCGAGGGCGAGCACGGGCAGGATGTCGGACTTGAGCGAGTTGCCGACCATGGCGAACTCCGCCGGCGCGACGCCGTGTCGGCGCAAAATCCGGGCATAGGCCGCGCCGTCCTTTTCACTCAGGATCTCGATGGTGGAAAAATGGTCGGCCAGGCCGGACTGCGCGATCTTGCGCTCCTGGTGGTGCAGGTCTCCCTTGGTGATGATGATGAGCCGGTAGTCGCGGGCCAGAGCGGGCAGCAGCTCGGCCACCCCGGGAAACAGCTCCACCGGATGGGCCAGCATCTCCTGCCCCAAGGCGATGATCGACCGGATCTCTGCGGGACTGATCGCCCCCTGGGTCAGCTCGATCGCGGTCTCGATGGAGCTGAGCGTGAAGCCCTTGGC
This sequence comes from uncultured Opitutaceae bacterium, assembly GCA_903885525.1. Lineage (GTDB taxonomy): Bacteria > Verrucomicrobiota > Verrucomicrobiia > Opitutales > Opitutaceae > Didemnitutus. The sequence continues at coordinate 1,233 of CAISJA010000108.1, read as the reverse complement.
CCCGTAGCCGTAGAGCCGCAGGTTGCGCATCTCCGTGGCGAAGAGCGCACGGTCCACCTCCGCCGCCGGGTGGAACCGCGCCAGCAGCGCGCGGTAGCGCTCGTGCGCCTGCTCAAAGATGTTTTCGTTGTGCCAGAGCGTGTCGTCGGCGTCGAAACCGAGCGCTCTTATCATAGCGAGTTGAAGGTTGAGGGCTGAGAGTTGAGAGACCGGAAAAAGAGAATCCCCCCGTCCGCTGCCGGAGCCGGTTGACAGGCGATTTCACCCTCTGCTTCTCCTGTCGGCCCCGGCACGATCGCCTGTGCACAGACCCCGACAGGGGAAATGATTCCTTTCGCCGGTGAACAGGCTCCGACAAGGCCATGCCTTGTCGGTCCATCCTCCCCCATGAACCGGCGCAGCCGGTTCATGCGCCGTGGCAGTTCTTGTATTTTTTCCCGGAGCCGCAGGGGCACGGATCGTTGCGCCCGACCTTCGGGGTGTCGCGCCGGATGGTGATGGTGGGCAGTTTGATCTCCGGCTCGGGGGCCGCCGCGGGGGCGGCCTCGGCAGCGGGCGCGGTGCCCTGCGTGGCGGCGGCCAGCGCGGTGGGCGCGGCGGCAGGGCCCTGCAGGCGGGCGGTGCGCGCGAGGATGCTGAAGAGGTTTTCGAAGGCGTCGCGGTTCGTGGCCGAACGGAAGAGGCTGGTGCAGATCTGCAGGCGCACGTTGTTCATCAGCTCCTCGAAGAAACGGAACGCCTCGCTCTTGTACTCGGAAAGCGGATCCTTCTGGCCGTAGGAACGCAGGCCGATGGAGCGGCGGAGCTCCTCCATCTCGGTCAGATGCTCCTGCCAGTGGTGGTCGATGGCGTTGATCACGATGTAGCGTTCGAGGCCGCCGAGGGCGGACTGGTCCTCCACCCCCTCCTTCAGGGCATAGGCGGCGCGGATGCGCTCCACGAGCTGGCGGAGCACCGGCTCGGCGGCGCGGGTCGCGGAGTCCTCCTCCAGCTTCACCCCGAGGGGGAAATGGGAGTTCAGCCAGCCGACGAGGGATTCGAGGCTGGAGGCGGACGGCCCGCCCTTCTCGCCGAAGCCGGCGGTCTCAAGGCGGACGGCCAGCTCCTCCTCGATCATCTCGAAGATGATGTCCTTGGGGCGGTCGGCGTGCAGGGCGGCGTTGCGGATGCCATAGATGACCTCGCGCTGCTTGTTCAGCACGTCGTCGTATTGGAGCAGGCGCTTGCGGATGG
>CAISJA010000107.1 GCA_903885525.1 uncultured Opitutaceae bacterium | reverse complement strand
TCATCCGCACCGGCTACGGCGAAATGACCATCGCCTTCTGGCCCGATGTCGCGCCGAAGACCGTCGAGAATTTCAAGAAGCTCGCCCGCGAGGGCTTTTATGACGGCACCGCCTTTCACCGCATCATCAAGGGCTTCATGATCCAAGGCGGCTGCCCGAACACGAAGGAAGGTGCCGGCGGCCTGCCCGGCACCGGCGGTCCCGGCTGGAAGGTCAAGGCCGAGTTCAATGCCAAGCCGCACGTCCGCGGCGTGATCTCCATGGCCCGCTCGGCCCACCCCGACAGCGCCGGCTCCCAGTTCTTCATCTGCCATGGCGAAGCCAAGTTCCTCGACCGCCAGTACACCGCCTTCGGCCAGCTCACGGCCGGTGATGACGTGCTCGAGCGGATCGCCACCGTGCCGACCACGGGCGGCGGCGGCGAGAAGAGCACTCCCCTCGACCGCATCGCGGTGGAAAGCGTGACGATTGTGGCGCAGTGAGGATCACGTCGCCCAGCTCCCGATCTCCAGGCCGGTCGCGCGACCGGCCTTTTTGTTGACCGCCATCGCCGCCACCGGACCGGAGTACCGCTTTGTGCACAGGTGTCCTCCCCGAGTCGGCACCAGACACCGCTTACCCCCGTCATCCGCCAGTCCGGAGGCGGGCGCAAACCATTCGCGTCTGCCCGCCAGGGGAATCCTTGCCGAGCCTCGCCGGCGGAGGCATGCAGGCCTCAACGGGACTGCGGACGGGTCGCCTTGGCCAACTCCTGCAGGAGCCTTTGCGCCTCGCGCCGGATGCTTTCGTCCACCGTGCCGCGGCTGACTTTTTCAAGCAAGTCTGTCGCCTCCCGCAGCCGCCCGCCATTGGCCAGCTCAATGGCATCGCTGAGCTCAGCCCCTCCCTCGGCGATGCGCCGGCTACGGGCCAGTTGGGAACGAAACTCGATGTCGGGAAATTCGTTCCACTCGGCTTGGATCAGCCGCGCCGCCTCGCGGTAGCGGCCCTGGGCAAACAGGCCGTCCAGTTCCTGCGCCAGGCTGTTCCAGGCCTCCGCATGCAGGATGCCGCGGGCCAGGGTCCGGACCTCCCCGGACACGCCCCTGCTTTCCTGCACCACCAGTTCCAGGCGCCGTCGGCCGGCCGCGCGCCGGCCTGACTTCAGGTCGCAGGAGGCGAGGCCGACCTCGATCATCCGGCTGCCGGGAGCCAGGCGCGCACCCTGCGTCAGCAGTGCCTGGTCGTCCGGACGAAAATCTTCCACGGCGTAGATCAGCCCGGCCAAGGCCTCGTAGGCCGGCAGGTAGCGCGGATTCAAACGCAGGGACCGCCGCAATTCGACCATCGCCTCCCCGGCGGCGGCGGCATTGGTCATAACACCCTGGCCGGCGATATCCTGCCCGAGACTGGCGGCGAGTCCGAAGTGCGAAAAGTAACTGGTGGAGCCGCAGGCCACGGCCTGTTTGAAATTTTGTCCGGCCTCGTCCAGCTGCTTGTCCAGCAGGGCCCCCTCGCCGCGCAACTGCCAGACGCGCGGATCGCCCGGTGCCAGCGCGGCGGCCCGCCGGACATGCGCCTCATATTCGGGGGTACGGATCTGCCTCGCCCCCAGCAGCAGGGTGGCCAGCGCCAGCTCCACCTCCGCGGCACCCGCCGGCTGCACCTCGGCGTGGTTCGCAGCGGGATCCGGCGGGGGACGGTAACGGTAGAGGGAGTAGGACCCGCCCACGAGATAGGCCGTCAGCTTCTGCTCAAAGCCGGTGTAATCCGTGCCGAAGGCCTGTTGGAACGCCCGCGCGGGATCGGTCACCGTCGACCGGTACTGAAGGAATCGGGCGACCGAGCCGCGCCCCGGGGTGCCCCGGCCAAAAATCAGGAAATGCGCCGCCAGCCACGCTTCGGCGTAAAACTGGCCGGCCCGGTCCCCCTCGTTGTACTCCAACGAATCGCGCGCCTGGTTCACCAGTTTCTGCATGCTCCAGCGGCGCTGGCGCTGGAGCAGGCGCAGGTGCGCCGGGATGGTGGTGCCGAAAACGCAGGTGCCGTCGTCCTCGACCCGGAACGTGGAATAAACCTCCGCCACCCCCTCCTCCAGCCACATCGGGAGCGGGACCTCGGACGCATTGGAATACCAATGCACCGCCTCGTGAAAGATCGTGCGGCGGATCTCAGCGGGGTCCCCGTCCAGACTGAGTTCGATGGCATGGCTGTCGCCCACATTGACAAACAATCCGGCCAGTTCCTGGGGCCGGCCCTTCTCCAGCGGCTTGTACGGCCGCATCGCACGATCCGTGCGAAACAGCACGACGGTCAGCGGCCGCACCATGGCCTCGGGCACGTTCACCACTTCGTGCAGCATCACGGTGAACCGTTCCAGCTCCAGCGCCCACTTCCGGGCTGTGGCGGCCGGGGCTGTTGTCAGCACGCGAAAATGGGGCATGGATACGACGACCCATTGCTCCTTTGCCCGGGCCGGCGGGGCAAGCAGGCTCAGGGCGAGCAAAACCGGCACGAGAATCCGGGCGGGAAAGGCGGGCATGTGGGGTGTCGGCGTGACTTCGGCGGGCCGCCGCCGCCGTTTCTGTCAGACCGGGGCGGCCGGGACAAGCCGCCACCGGCAGGCGGTGGGCGCACGGGCGGTTCAGGCGCGGTCGAAGCCCACGGCCTTGGCGACCTCCTCGTACACGATGCGGCCGCCCCGGGTGTTGACGCCCTTGGCGAGGCCCTTGTGTTCGGCCAGTGCGCGCTCCAGGCCTTTCTGCACGATCATGCAGACATAGGGTTCGGTCGCCTGCGTCAGGCCCATGGTCGAGGTGCGGCCGACCAGCGCGGGCATGTTGGGCACCGCATAGTGGTTCACCCCGTGGAGCTGATAGACCGGCTTCTCATGCGAAGTGGCCCGGATGGTCTCGATGCAGCCGCCCTGGTCGATGGCAATGTCCACGATCACCGAGCCGGGCCGCATCCGCCTCACCATCTCCGCCGAGACGACGATCGGGGCGCGGGCCGCGGGAATGAGCACCGCCCCGATGAGCAGGTCGCAATCGGACACGGCGTGCTCGATGTTGGCGGGGTTGGAAACAAGGGTGACGATCCGGCCGCGATACTCGGTGTCGAGCAGCTCGAGCTTGCGAGTGTCAAGGTCCAGCACCGTCACGCGGGCACCCATCCCGGCGGCCATCTGCACGGCGTGCGCGCCGGAGTTGCCCGCGCCGACCACGACAACATGGCCGGGCATCGTGCCCGGGATGCCACCGAGCAGCACGCCCGAGCCGCCGTACTGCGATTGCAGAAAATAGGCGCCGAGCTGAATGGCAAGGCGGCCGGCAATCTGCGACATCGGCTTGAGCAGCGGAAAAGAGCCGTCGTTGCCCTCGACGGTTTCATAGGCGATGCCGAGGATGTTCCGGCGGCAAAGCTGGCGGGCTAGGGCCGGGCCGGCGGCCAGATGCAGGTAAGTGAAGATGGCCTGGCCCTCCCGCATGTGGCCGTACTCCGCCTCGAGCGGCTCCTTGACCTTCAGGATCAGGTCGGCGCTTCTCCATACTTTTTCCGCCGTGGCGGCCAAAGACGCGCCGGCGGCCTTGTATTCCGCATCGGTGAATCCGGCGGTGAGGCCGGCATTTTTCTCCAGCAGCACCTTGGCGCCGAGCGCGGTCGCGCGGCGGCAGAGGCTGGGGGTCATGGATACGCGCTTTTCTCCCGTCTTAATTTCCCTGGGGACTCCGATGATCATCCCGTAGGCATAGCGGCTACAGGATTTATGACAAGCACCGTCGGCCCCCTCTCCCGGCGGTGCCTCGTCTGCGTTTCGGGCCAAGGCGTCTTCCTGCCAGCACCGAGCCCGGCGGGGCTTCCCCGGCCGGTCAGGCGGACCGGCGCCGGACCCCTCCGCCCGGAATCCCCGCCGGGACCGCAGGATCGCAAGGGACGGAGAAAAAATCCGCCGCGGGTGCCGGGGTGCCCGGCCGCAGCCGACCCTCGTGCTCAATGCGCCAGCTTGTCCGTCGCCTTGATGCGGTCGCCCTTCGTCGGCGGCACGGAACACACCAGAAAGGTCACATCCGCCACCGTGGCGTTGTGCGCCCGATGCCGGATGCCGGGCGGAATCTCCAGCCCTTGCCCCGGTCCAATCACCTGCTCAACCCCGTCGAGCTCCATGGCTAGGTGGCCGATCAGCACATAGAAAAATTGCCGGGCGACGCCATGGTGGTGCGCCGTTTCGGTTGCGCCCGGCGGCATGCGCTCCTCGATCACGCTGAGCGGTCCGCCCGAGACGAGGTGCCAGCCGTCGCAATTCCCACCCCACCGGTAGTGTTCGGCGGTCTGCTTCGATATCGTCGGCATGGCCCTACACCGCGTGGGCCGCGACGTACGCCTTGACCGCGCTGACGTCGGCCGGCAGCCGGTGTTTGACGATGGGCCGGGACTTCAGCTCCTCCAGGCTCGGATGCGTGGGCTCGAAATCCAGCGCCTGCCTCATCACCGCCGGAAATTTCGCCGGATGAGCCGTGGCCAGCACCACACTGGTCCGGTCGGGGTTCAGCCCCTGGAAGGCACAGGCGGTATGCGGGTCGACGACGTAGTGGTAACGCTGGTGGGTCTGCCGAATGAGGTGGAGGATGTCGGCGTCATCCGCCCGCGAGGTGGAGAAGATGTCGCGCTCCAGCTTGGGAAAATAATATGCCCCAGTGGCCTGGATGCGCTCCATCACGGGGCGGACGGCGGCGGAGTCCTCGCCGACGGCGTAGTAGAGAAACCGCTCGAAGTTCGAGGCCACCTGGATGTCCATCGACGGCGCCAGACTGGGCCGGACCGCCTCCACCTGGTATTCCCCGGTGTTGAACAGCCGGTGCAGGATATCGTTCTGGTTGGTCGCAATCCGGAAGCCGCGGATCGGCACCTGCATGCGGGTGAGCAGCCAGCCGGCGAGCACGTTGCCAAAATTCCCCGTGGGCACGACAAACTCGGCGTCCTCGCGCTCGCCGGCGGGCAGCTGGAACCAGGCGTGGAGGTAGTAGACGCACTGGGCCAGAATCCGCGCGAGGTTGATGGAATTGACGGCGGAGAGCCGGTGCCGGGCCGCGAACGCCTGGTCGCCGAACGCCTCCTTCAGGATGCGCTGCGCGTCGTCGAAGCTGCCGTCGATCGCCAGGGCGTGGACATTGGCCGCGCCGGTGCAGGCCATCTGCCGCTCCTGCAGGGGAGAGACGCGGCCTTCCGGGTAGAGGATGAAAATGGCGGTGCGGGGCTTGCCCAGCAGGCCATGGATGGCGGCGGCCCCGGTGTCGCCGGAGGTCGCCCCCAGCACATTGATCCCCGCCCCGCCCGCCGCACACTGGTGCTCATAAAGGTTGCCCAGCAGTTGGAGGGCAAAATCCTTGAACGCCAGCGTGGGACCGTGAAACAGCTCCAGCACATGCAGGTTCTGATCGAGCCGCCGCAGCGGCGCGATGCCGGGGTGGCTGAAAGTGGCGTAGGAGCGGTGCACGATCCGCTCCAGGGTTTCCTCGGGAATATCCGTGGCAAACAGCCGGAAGAACTCCATGCAGAGCTCGGCGTAGCTCGCGGTGGACCAGGCCCGCAGGCGGAGCGACAGGTCGGGCAGCAGATCCGGCAGGAAGAGCCCGCCGTCCGGTGCCAGCCCGACCGCCACGGCCCGGGAGAAGCTGTGCGGTTCCGTCTGCCCGCGCGTGGAGATGAATTTCATGCGTCGTCTTGGCTGCGGCCCACCTTGGACGGAAAGCCCGCCCACACCAACCGAAAAAGTCCGCCGCCCGCGGCCGGGGCGGGGATCAGTCCTTTTTCTGCAGCCCAAAGGCGTCGTGGATCGCGCGCTGGCCGTCGTCGGCCCGGTCGCGCGGCACGGCGATCGTCACCTTGATCTCGGAGGTGGCGATGAGCTCGACGTTGACGCCGGCGGCGGCGAGGGCCTCGAGCATCTGCGCGGCCACGCCGGCGTGCGTCCGCATGCCGACGCCGACGACCGAAAGCTTGGCGATGTTGTCGTAGGCCGCCACCTCGCCGCCCCCCAGCCGGCGGAAGACCGCGGGCAGCACCTTGACGGCGTTGTGCGCGTCTTCCTTCGGGACGGTGAAGGTGATGTTGGCCACGCCGTTCTGGCCGACGTTCTGCACGATCATGTCGACGTTGATGCTGGCATCGGCCAGCGGGCCGAAGATCGCGGCGGCGACGCCGGGCTTGTCCTGCACGCGGCGGATCGAGATTTGCGCTTCGTCCTTGGAAAAGGCGATGCCGGTGACAACTTGTTGTTCCATGATTTCACTCTCGTCGCAGATAAGCGTTCCGGGCGGCGTCTTGTGCGGGTCGATGTCCTCGGGCTTGACGAAGCTCGAGCGCACGAAGATGCGCACATTGTGCACCATGCCGAGTTCGACCGAGCGCACCTGCATGACCTTGGCGCCGAGCGAGGCCAGTTCGAGCATTTCCTCGAAGGCGATCTTGTCCATGCGGTGAGCGGTTTTCACGACGCGCGGGTCGGTGGTGTAGACGCCGTCGACGTCGGTGTAGATGTCGCAACGTTCGGCGCCGATCGCGGCGGCGATGGCCACCGCTGACGTATCCGAGCCGCCGCGGCCGAGCGTGGTGATGCGGCCGGTGTCCTTGTGCATGCCCTGAAAGCCGGCGATGAC
>CAISJA010000106.1 GCA_903885525.1 uncultured Opitutaceae bacterium | reverse complement strand
CCGAGCAAAACCAGCTTTCGCACTAAAATCATCAATTACGCCGGCGCCCGCCGACACCTTGCTCGCATTCCTATGCAAGCAGTTGCATCGTCATCTCCACTCCCTGTGGGACGGGACTGTATTGCGGAGGGCATAAAAGGGGCCGCCTTTGAGCGGGTAGACTTTCTCGATGGCACGGAGGGTAATCATGGAGGGAAGGCGAAGGTCCGCGTCTTCATGCAAGGTCCGCGCCAGTCTGGGCGAAAGTCGTTACCGTCCGAACACCAATGACAAACGACGGAGAGGTGCGGCAGAGGCGCTCCGACGGGCCCCGAAACTGGAATCAGGCCGTCCCGGATTCGGGAAGCGTGTTGGTGGCGGCAGGCGCGTCCGCCGGTCCGAGCCGCTCTGCGGCGGTGATCTGCCCGCCGGTCCTGGTCCAGCGATAGAGCAGGGGGCCGCGGGCGCGCTTGAGCTCCTTGAAGAGTGCTTTGTCCACGCGCTGTTGCAGCGTCAATTCCTCGACTCCCGCGGCACTGCAGTTGCAGAGCTTGGCGTAACCTTTATAGACGCGCGGATCGCCGAGGATGCGGGAGGCATCCTCGCCGGACAGGGCTGGCGCCGGGCGGGCGTCCGGTTTCTCCAACCCCAGGAAACTGTAAGGCAGGGAGCGCAGGTCGATGCCGGCCCGCTGGCCGAACCTCACCCAGTTCGAATCGGCGAATATTTCCGGCGGAGGGTCGGCAAAAAAATGGCACCAATGCCGCTCATTGCCCGGCGTCAGCAGGCCGCAGGGCGCGGCGTGGGTGCAGGGGGCGATGATCCGGCCTCCGGCTCCGCGCCAGTGTTCGCGCCAGCCGGCCAGGGCCCGGCTGACGGCATGGGTGCCGGGCTCGACCCAGAGCACGCGGTCCGCCCGGGCCAGCAGCTCCGTCAGTTCGGCCCGGGCGAGTTGGTCGAGTTCATTGAGGACATGGCTGACCACGAGCAAGCCGATGGGCGTGGTTCCGCGCAGCCAGCGGTGATCCGCGCGCTCCACGGCCAATCCGGGAAAGTCGCTCCGGGCCCGGTGTTCGGCGTAGTCGACGGCCAGGGAGGAATGATCGTGCAGGACGAGGCGCGCCTGGTCCGTCCACCCGAAAAATCCGGCCACCTTCCGGCCGGCCACACCGCTGCCGCAGCCCCAGTCGAGGATCGTCGCGGGGGCCGGCGGCGACCAGCCGCGGCGCCGCAGTTCCCGCAGGACGGCATCCCATTTCCACCCGATCCTTTCCCCGTAGGTCCGGTCATAGCACTCCAGGTCCGTGACGGTGTGCCAGTAGGGCCCCGCCGGACGGGCTTCGGACAGGAAAGTGGCGCGCAACCGGTCCAGCGCCTCCCAATCGAGTGTGGCCAGGTTCATGCGGGGAGGGCGGGGACATGGGATGCGGCCAGCGGGAACGACAGATGCCGGGCCAGCGCCTGCGAGGTGATGCCGTAAAAGGCGGCCAGTTCACGCACCGCGCGGGCCGAGTCCTCCCGGCGGACCGTTGCATCGGTGGCCGGCCGTTTCACGGCGCTGAGCATGAGGTTTTTGGCGGTGTGCCCGCTGGCAATGAATTCAAACACCTTGGTGTCGTAGCCGGCCCATTCGAGGAGCAGGGCGCGCAGGGCGTCGGTGGCAAATTCGGCATGGCGTTCCGCAAAAATGCCCTGCCGCAGGGAGGGGACCAGCACCGGGGCCGGTCGCAGTTGCCGCCGCAGCTCCTTCTGGCAGCAGGGGGCGACGACGATGAGCCGGGCACCGGACTGGATGCCGCGGAAGAGTGCATCATCGGTGGCGGTGTCGCAGGCATGCAGGGCGATGAGCACATCCAGCCGGTCGAGCACCGCGGCCTGGATGGTGCCGGCCACGAAGCGGAGGCAGGTGCGCCCGGTTTCCCCGGCGATCTGCTGGATGGAGGCGGCCAGTTCGGCGCGGCTCTCGATGCCGAGCACGTTGGCCGGCCGGCCGGCCACGAGGTTGAAATAATCCGCCGCGGCGAAGGTCAGGTAACCCTTGCCGCAGCCCATGTCGGCAATCTCCAGCGGCCGGTCCGTGGGCAGGCCGGTGTCAGCCACGAGATGGCTGAGCAATTCCACGAAGCGGTGGATCTGCCGGTGTTTGTCCGCCATGCCCTCGCGGGGGATTCCGGCGGCGGTCGTGACACCCAGGGCCTGCAACCAGCGCTGGCTGTCCGGCGGGAGCAGGCGCACCTTGCCCAGGTCGTGGGTCGGGCCGGCTGTGGCGGCCGGCGCGGCCGCCTTCCCAGCCGTCAGGCGCGGTTCGCCCTTTTTGTTGAACTCAAGCTGAATGGTCCGCTCCGGGGTGAAGAGGTGGGCGCTGTGAAAGACGGGGCCGAGCAGGGCGGCGATTTCCCGGAGGGCGGCGGCGGGCGGATGATTTTTGGTGATGTCCCGGGTATCATGCCGCCAGAGGAATTGGCAATGCGGCGCGCCGTCCAGTTGGACCGGGCGAAGGAAGATGTGGCGGAGCGTCGGATCGGTCCCGCGCGGCTTGCCGAGCGTGAGCTTGTGCCAGGCACCGGCCGCCAAAGCCTCCGCCAGCAGGCGCAGGAATTGATCGCGGGGAGCAGCCGGGGAGGACATTCCGCCCAGACAACCGAGATCGCCGCCCGGCACAAGTCCGGACGCGCCGGCGAGAGTCTTGAGCCGCGCCTGCGCCTGCTCGGTGCAGTGCCCGATGCCGGCGCTTACCTGAGCGCCTGGAGCGATTCCCGGGCCGGTTTGAATCCGGGCTCCAGCCGGAGGGCAGCCTCGTAAGCCATGCGGGCACCGGACTTGTCACCCTGTTTTTCGAGCAGAGTGCCGAGCCGCCAGTGGGCCTTGGCATGCTCCGGGGCATCGGGCGGGACCGGCAAAGTGAGGCAGCGTTGGAGGCAGGCGATGCCGCGATCGAGGTGCTCGCCCGTGACGGCAGCCAGCCGGCCGACCTGGTAGAGCACCGGATAGTTGTCCGGGGAGGACTGGAGAATCTCTTCAAACAGGGCGAAGGCTTCGGCATATTTCTTCTCCTGCAAGTAGAGGGTGGCATAAGCCTGCTGACCTTGGAGCAGATCGATTTTTTTGATGGCGGCAGCTTGGGCGTAAGCCTGGTCCTTGCCGCCGCCGAGAAAGCCCGGGGCTTGCAGACAGTACATCATCAGGCTCTGGTGCGCGCGGACGCTGGCCGGATCGAGACTGACGGCGTGTTCGTAGGCGGCCTGGCATTTTCTCGCCCAGCCGGCGGCGGAGAACAGCGAAGCCTTCTGGGCCCGGTTGCCATAAGCGTCGCCAAGCGTGCAGGCGTAGTCGGCATTGGCCGGGGCGAGGGCGGCGAGCTTTTCGAGGGTGGCCACGGCGGCCTCGTCCTGCTCCTGGTTCAGCTGCACGATTCCCAGATTGTGCAGGGCGTCGGTGTCCTGCGGGTTGGCCTCCAGGAGCCGCTCGATCAGCGGCCGGGCTGCGGCCCAGTGATGGCCCTCCAGGAGTGTGGCGATCTGGGCGCGGGACACCGGTTCGGCGGCGACCACCACGGCGGAGAAAAGCACCGCGAGGGCGGCGCAGAGGCAGGAGCGGAACATGCCCGGCAGGAAATCAGAAAAAAGTCCGGAGGGGGAAGGCGGAAATGACCGCCGGTCGCAGCCGGAAACCGTGCGGCCCTGCCTCGGGGCTTGCCCGGGGAGGCTCATTTTGTGTGTGTCTCCATGCCCCGTTGCCATTCTCTCTGATTGTCACGGCCGGGCAGCTGCCACCAACCTGAACAACTCGTGCCAACCATGATCCACGGCCTCACCGTTAAAATCTGCGGGCTGACTTCGGCGGAAGACGCACTGGCCGCGGCCCGTGCCGGTGCTGGCTGTCTCGGTTTCATCTTCTACCCAAAGTCGCCCCGGGCACTGACGATGGAGCAGTTCCGGGCCCTGGCCCGCCGGCTGCCCGCCGCACCAAAACGGGCCGCCGTGCTGGTGGAGCCCGGTCTGACCGAGATTACGGCGGCGCAGCAGGCCGGCTTTGACTTCATCCAGATTCATTTCCAGACCAGCGTTCCGCTGGCCCGGTTGCGCGAATGGAGCGAATTGATCGGCCCGGCCCGGCTCTGGCTGGCGCCCAAATTGCCGCCCGAAACCGACCTTTCCCCGCTCCTGCTGCCGCTGGCCGAGACATTCCTGCTCGACACGTTTCACGCGGAGAAATTCGGCGGCACGGGCGAGACCGGCGACTGGAGCAAATTCCGGCGGCACCGCACTGCTTGCCCGGGCAAGACCTGGGTCCTATCCGGCGGACTCAATCCCGGCAACCTGGCTGCGGCGATTGCGGCTACAGGCGCAAGTTTCGCGGATCTGAACAGCGGTGTGGAGGCTGCACCGGGGGTGAAGGACCACGCCAAACTCCAGGCTCTGGCGGACCGGCTGTGGACGTACCCTTGAGTGCTGCGGAAAGGCCCGGCACAGGCGGGAAGGGAACAGCGGTTGGACCGGCTCAACCACCCGAGCGCGGGCCGGAGTTGATCCGAGGGGCGCTCTGCGGCCACGGTGCGTGGCGAGGTTGCCGGAGCGCAGTTTGCTGCGCCCCGGAGGACTTCAGCGGCTGTCGCCGTCGTGGTCGACATCGCCGGTGGCGGCAGTGGCAGGGCTGGTCGCGGCTGGAGCGGTTTGGCTCGCGGACGCTTGCTTCTGGGCCTGCAGGCGAGCCAGGTACTCCTGGTAAACGGCCTGGGCATTGCTGGAGGAGGAGCTGGTGCTGCTGATGGGTGACATGGTCGGAGGGGAGGAGGGTTGGACAGGCGGAGGATCGTCGGGATGACGATCAGGGTCGCCTGTCTGCACTCTCTACGGGACGTTGAGCCAAGACTTGAGGCTGAAGATTTTTCCTCTCGGGCAACATCACGAAGCGCCGCCTGCTGCCCGCGTGCGCCTCGGCCAGGATGAGATCGGTGCGCCGGGCGGAAGGAGCCAAGGCCGGCACTCCGGCGTGAGCGGCCGGGGAAATCAAAAGCCCGGCAGGCCGCCGCGGCCGCGCATCTGCTCCATCTGGCGCATGAGCTTCTTTTGGTTACCACCCTTCATCATCTTCAGAAGTTTCTGCATCTGCTCGAATTGCTTGATGAGCTGGTTGACCTCGACGACTTTTACGCCCGCGCCGTTGGCGATGCGGAGGCGGCGGTTGCCGTTCAGCAACTGTGGCTTCCGGCGTTCCTGCACGGTCATCGACTGGATGATGGCCTCGGTGCGTTTCATCTGGTTTTCGGCGTCGTCGCCGAGCTGCACGCCGCTCATGCCGGGCATCATGCCGATGATCGACTGCATCGACCCCATTTTCTTCACCTGCTGCATCTGGGCGAGGAAGTCCTCCAGGTTGAAGTCCGCCTTGCGCATCTTCTCCGCCATGCGCTCGGCCTCCTTCTGGTCGAGGTGCTCCTGCGCCTTCTCCACCAGGGAGACCACATCGCCCATGCCGAGGATGCGCGAGGCGAGACGGTCGGGATGGAAGGTTTCAAAATCGACTGTCTTCTCGCCGGTGCCGACGAACTTGATCGGCACGCCGGTGACCGCCTTGATCGAGAGGGCGGCGCCGCCGCGCGCATCGCCGTCGAGCTTGGTCAGGATCAGGCCGGTGAGGGCGAGCGCCTCGTGAAAAGTTCTGGCCACATTGACCGCCTCCTGGCCGAGGGCGCCGTCCGCCACGAGGATGACCTCGTCGGGCTGGACCACGGCGCGCAGCTTTTTGACCTCCTCGATCAGGTCCTGGTCGATCTGGAGGCGGCCGGCGGTGTCGAAGAGGATCACGTCGGCGTTGGCCGCGGTGGCGGCGGCGAGGCCGGCGCGGCCCAGGGCGGGCACATCCTTGGCAAGACGGTCGCCATAGAAACCCAGTTCCTCCTGTTTGGCCAGGATCTCGAGCTGGTCGATAGCGGCGGGACGCTGGACGTCGCAGGCCACGACAAACGGCCGGCTGCCGCGTTTTTTGAGGAGTTTGCCCAGCTTGGCGGTGGAGGTCGTTTTGCCGGAACCGTGCAGACCGACCAGCAGCACCCGGAGCGGGCGGGCGGGGGAAAGCTCCGTGGTGCCTTCACCGAGCAGCCGGACCAGTTCGTCGTGGATGATCTTGACGACCTGCTGGCCGGGCGTGACCGACTGCAGGACCTGCTGGCCGGCGCATTGCTGCTGGACGCGCTCGATGAAGTCGCGGGCAACCTTGAAATGCACATCGGCGGAGAGGAGGGCGGCGCGCACTTCCTGGAGGGCGTCCGCCATGTTTTCCTCGGAAAGTTTGCCGACGCCGCGGAGGTTGCGCAGGGCACTGGTCAGCTTGTCGGTGAGGGAATCGAACATGGGAAGAAGGGAGAGAAACCACTCCCCGGCGCAAATAAACACAATTTTGCGATCGGCGTGCGCATGTCCGCCAGCGTGGGATGGCCTTGGATCGGCAGGCAGCGCGCCCGGTCCCGGTTGGCCGCCCCTGGTTCCGCTCGCCGCGAACGCAGCCTCCCCGGGCGTCCCCCGGCTGTGGCCCACTACGGCACCGCCCTGATCCTTGGGGGTGGACGAAGCGGGTGCGCCATCAGGCAAGTATCGCTTGCCAGCGGGCGGGCCGGGCCTGAAGGTGGCCCCATGACTCCCGCACCGCGCACCGTCGCCATCGTGGGCCGGCCCAACGTCGGCAAAAGCCGCCTGTTCAACCGGCTGGCCCGGCGGCGCATTTCCATCGTCCACGATCAGCCGGGCGTCACCCGCGACATCATCGCCGCCGAAGTGCAGGAGGGCGGCTACACCCTGCTCGATACCGGCGGCCTCGGTTTGCAGGACGCCAACACCCCGACCCAACTCATCCACGCCGCCGAGGAGCAAGTCGCCTTTGCCATCCAGACGGCCGGGCTGATTCTCTACGTCGTCGATGCCAAGGAGGGACTGACCGGGCTCGATGAGCGGGTGACCCTGATGCTCCGCCGGAGCCGCAAGCCAATCATACTCGTGGTCAACAAGGCCGACCACGGCGCCGAGAAGGTGAAGTCCCCCGAGGACCTCTACGGCCTCGGCTTCGGTGAACCAATCTTCGTGTCCGCCGAGCACGGCAACGGCGAGGCCGATCTCCGCATCGCCATCCTAGCCAGACTGGGACCGGAGGACACCACCGTCCCGGCGTACGATGGCCGCCTGACCATCAGCTTCATCGGCCGGCCCAACGTCGGCAAATCCTCCCTCAGTAACCGCCTCCTGAAGAGCGAGCGGCTCATCGTTTCCGACATTCCCGGCACCACGCGGGATTCCGTTGAAATCGTGTTCGATTACCAGGCCCGCGACGGCCGCCTCTGGCCGTTCCGGCTGATCGATACCGCTGGCATCCGCGCCGCCACCAAGCTCTCCACCTCGGTCGAATATTTCTCCCGCGTCCGCTCCCTCGACGCCATCCGCCAGTCCGACGTGGTCTTCATGGTCCTCGATGCGATGGACGGGGTGACACAGCAGGACAAGGCCATTGCCGGCGAGATCATCGAGGCCGCCCGCCCGATCGTGATCGTCGTCAACAAGTGGGACCTGGTCTATGCCGCGATCCGCAAGGGGGCCCTCACGCAGTACCGCAATGAACGCGATTTCCGCGAGAAATTCGAGAAGGCCCTGTTCGAGCGGCTCTTCTTCACCCCCGGTGCCCCCGTGATCTTTGTCTCGGCGCTCACCGGCCACGACATCGAACGCATGCTCAAGGCCGCGCGCGCCCTCAACGAACGGCTCGACCGCAAGATTCCCACCGCCCGGCTCAACCAGACGCTCATCGAACTGTGCGAACGCACCCCGCCGCCGTCCGTCGGCGGCCAGCGTTTTCGCGTTTATTACGCGACGCAGACCGGCAACCGTCCGTTCCGGATCAAACTGTTTTGCAACCGCGAGGAGAAGCTCACCGAGAGCTACCGCCGCTACCTCGAGGCCGGACTCGTCCAGGAGTTCAACCTCGACGGCTGCCCGGTGCATTTCGATCTGGTCGGCAAGAAAAAACAGCCCGTCGAGCAGCGGCTCGCGTACCGCACCACGCGCCGCCAGGCCGGTACGGACGAGACGGAAGCCGCCTCGGATGCCTTCGGCGGGTCGACCGGAGTCATGGACGATTGAGGCCATCCGCCGGCCCCTCGCGTGCCGCCGGGCCGGGTTTGCCGCGCCGGTCGCGCTCCGCCCTCGCGCCACGCCGGCCCTTTCTCCCCGACCCCTCGCCATGCTGCGTCTGATTTTCATGGGCTCCGACCCCATCGCCCTGCCGCTGCTGGACTGGCTGGCCCGCGACGGCGGCTCGATTGGCCGGGTGGTGGCGGTCTACACTCAGCCCGACCGCCCGGCCGGTCGCGGCCAGCAGGTACAGCCCAATGCGATCAAGCGGTGGGCGCTGGCCCACGGCCTGCCCGTGCACCAGCCGGCCAAACTCGACGCCACCGACCTGGCTGCGCTGCGCAGCGCCGATGCCGAGGTGGCCCTCGTGCTGGCCTACGGGCATATTCTCAAGCCGGACTTCATCGCGGCCCTGCGCCTCGGCACCCTCAATCTCCATGCCTCGCTGCTGCCCCGCTACCGGGGCGCCTCGCCGATCCAGACCGCCATCGCCAACGGCGACCGGGAAACGGGGGTCAGCCTCATGCGCATCGTGCCGGCGCTCGACGCGGGTCCGGTGGCGGAGGTCGAGCGGGTTCCCATCGGCCCGCTCGACACCGCCGCAGAAATCGAAACCGCCCTGGCCCAGGCCTGTGTCCCGCTGCTGGCCCGGACGTTGCCGGCCCTCGCCACCGGCCGCCTGGTGTTCACTGAACAGGACCATGCCGCCGCCACCTACTGCCGCCGCCTGGAGAAGGGCGACGGCGCGGTGGATTTTCATCAGCCCGCCCCAGTCCTGGCCGCCCGGATCAACGGCCTGATGCCCTGGCCGGCCTGCACGGTCCCTATCCTCGGCCAACCAGTGAAACTCGGTCTGGCGGACTGCCTCCCGGCGGAGGCATGTCATCTATTGTATGACAAGTCTCCCCGGACCACTCCGGTTGGGGCCCATGCGGAAAGCGTCGCGACGGCCCTACCCGGGACCGTGTTGGGCACTGATGGGGATGGGTTGCTGGTTGCCGCGGGGGCGGGGGTGTTGCGGCTGCGCCGGCTGCAGCGTCCCGGTGGGAAAATGCTGCCGGCGGCCGATTTCCTGCGCGGGTTTCCCCTTGCGCCCGGCACCGTGCTGCCGTCTGTGCCGCTGCCGTCCCTGGTGGCCCGCGAGCCTTTTCCAGTCCGGCGCAGCTGATCAGTCTTTCGCTTGTTTTTGCCCGGATATTTCCCCACCTTGCCCCATGCGTTATTGGATACTGACCGGATGCTCCTGCCTGCTGGCGGCGTCCTTGTCCGCCCAAGCCCGGCCGGATCCGGCCTTCGAGCTGGCTTCACTCCGCGAAGACCTGCGGCTGCTGCAGCAGCACGTCGGCGAACTTGCGCTCACGGTGGAACAGCTGGGCCGGGACAACGCGGCGCGCCAGACCAAGGCGGGCCAGGGCTACGCCACCTTGGAACAGCTCAACCAGGCTGTCGCCGAGATGAATCGCTCGCTCCAGGCGGCCCTCGCGGACCAGAAGCATGAGGTGCTGGTGCAGGTGGCCGGACAGATCGAGAAGCTGGCCCACCAGACCCAGGCCGCGATCGACGCGGTGGCGAAAAACCAGGCAACACGCCCCGCGGTCCAAAATGCCTTCAACGAAAATTATCCCAAGGAGGGCATCTCCTATACCGTCCAGACCGGCGATACACTCGCTGTCATCGCCAAGAAGACCGGGGGCAAAATGGCGGAAATCATCAACGCGAACAAGATCACCGATCCCTCCCACATCCGGGTCGGGCAGACCCTCTTCATCCCGCAGGGCAAATAATACCATGGCTATGTGGTCATCACAATTTCTCACCCCATATCAAATGATTCTATTTGGGATACTACACACACCTTATTTTTAAATAATATGCATGAGTCAATTGCAAGTCCTCAAT
>CAISJA010000105.1 GCA_903885525.1 uncultured Opitutaceae bacterium | reverse complement strand
TCTCCGGCATTGTCTGCCCGATTTTCTCGCGGCTTCTCCCAAGGCCTCTTCCTTCGAGTTATTCCTCCGCGAGCGCATCGATCTTGAGCGTATCGAGGGAACTTGCCTCGCCGCCTAACCCTTGCAGCCTATCCAGAACCCGGCACTCTCAAGTAGGTAAGCTCGCGCACTGATGCGCCAGACTACCGACCTGTAAAGTGGCATTTGGTCGCCTCAATTTACACAACGAGTCGCGATGTCCCGCTCTTGGGCCTGGCTCGCATAAGTGGCTTATCCATGCCGCCTCGGTCGTGCCGGAATTACCCTTTCGCCAAGTGTGAATGTTGTAAAATCCGCCGCACCGCACTCCCGGATCGAATCAGCCGCACAGATTGTCACTGCTCCCGGCTGGGCTGGCTTTGCCAGAAAAACACCAGATCAGCACCGCTCAGAGCAAGTGCTGCAGAGCGGACATTCCGGCGGAACCGACGACCACAAAGATATGGTCGGCGCTCGTCCAGGTCGCGCAGCACAGCCCGTTTTCCGCGGCGAATTCCGGGACCGCACCGACCGGGGCGAAATCATCCTTCCGCACGATATAGCAATGAAACCAGGCTCCGTTGCGCTGGAAGCACACTTCCAAAACTTCGCGCCCGGCAAAATGCAGCGTACGGCAGCCGGTGGAGGCCAGCCGGGCGAAGTCAACCGGCACGCCTTCGTGCAGGCGGCAGGATGGATTCTGCAAGGCCGCTTGCAGAGCGATATTGTCCGCTCCACGTCCGTGGTGCCGGGCCTCATCATCCCGCGTATCGTGCAGGGCAAACCGGGCCAGGGCATGGGCATCCGCCCGGACCGGCCAGAACAGGAGGCTCCCCGTGGTAAGCAAAAATACCAGCCCGGCGGCCGCAGCCATCCAGGTGGTTTGACGCCACCAGGCGCGCGATGGTGCCGGGATGTTGCTGACCCTGGCTCCGGCCAGAATGGCCTCGCGCAATCCCGCCGGGGGGGCTACGGCACCCAGCCTGGCCGTCATGACCCGGTCGAACTTTTGTTCCTGCTCAAACCAGGCGCTCAGGGCCGGGTCCAGGCGTGCCTGCGCCAAGGCGCCACCAAACGTGGCATCGCCCGCGTCCGTCCCGTTCGGGCGGTAGGCACTGAGGATGAATTTCGCCTCGTTGTTATTCATAATTCTTTCGCCTCCCGGGGGGCGACGAACGGCACCACCTGGCCGCGGAGCCCGGCTTCCTTGCGGGCCAGCGCCGCCCGCAACTGGGCCTTGCCGCGGGACAGCCGGGACATGACGGTGCCGACCGGGACTTCGAGCGTTTCGGCAATCTCCTTGTAGGACAGCTCCTCCAGATAAAACAGGGTCAGCGGCACCCGGTAGACTTCGTCCACTTCCTGCAGGGCCTCCACCACCAACGCGGCATCCATCCCCGCAACCACATCCACCTCCGGTGCCGCCGGGTCGGCCTCGGCCGCGGGCAGGTCCTCCAGCGCCGTCAGATGATGGGCCCGGCGGCGTCCGCGGAGAAATTCCCGGTACAGGGTGGTGAACAGCCAGGATTTGGCCTTGGAACCATCCCGCAACTGTTCCCCTTTCCGCGCCCAGATAAAAAAAGTCTGCTGGGTCAGGTCGCACGCATCCGACGCATTCCTCGTCAGGCTCAAGGCAAAGCGAAAGAGCGGGGCGTATTGCGCATCCACCAAGTGAGTGAAGGAGGCTCCGGGCATGGTCTGGAATGAGAGCATGCGAGCGGACGGCATATTCCAAGCTTTTGCCGGAAAAACCGTCCCTGGCAGCCGGTGAGTTTCCCGTTGACGCGCGCTTGCGGAGCCCTCTTTACTGGCCCTTCCCCTGTGGCTCGGTAGCTCAGTTGGTAGAGCAGTAGACTGAAAATCTATGTGTCCCTGGTTCGATTCCGGGCCGAGCCACCACTTTGGCCCGCGGCGCGCGACGCCGCGGGCCTTTTGCTTATGGCCCTGGTCCCATTCTTTCCGTCGGGGAACGGTTTCGGCGTTGCATGGTCTGGTTTAAAATCCTACCTAGAGAGTGCCCATGCTGCGGTCAAACCCATCCCCTGTCCCCGCGTATCTGCTCGGTCTTGTGCTCGCCGCCTTGGCCCTGCCGGCCGCCGACACCGCTTCCTTGGACAACCTGATCGCCAATTCCCCCTTTGGCGGTGTTCCGGGTGCCGGTCACGGCCGCGGCGAACAGGCCGCTCCGCTCGAATTCCGCGGGGTGCTCTACGAGGGCGCCACCGCCTACTTCAGCGTCTACGAGGCCTCCACCCGCCAATCCGCCTGGGTCGGGCTGAACGAGGCGGGCCTCAACTACCAGGTGAAAAGCTACGACGCCGCGAACGCCCGGCTGCAGGTGGACTACCAGGGCCGGGCGCTCACCCTTCCGCTCGTGCAGGCCCCCCACTCTGCCGCCCGCCCGATGCTCCCACTCGCCGCCGCGCCCGCCCAGCCCGGCAACAACGGCCCGGCGGTGACTCCGCCCGCCCCCAATCCCCAGCTCCCGGCGCAGATCGCCGAGGAAATCCGCCGGCGGCGCGCCTTGCGTCAGCAGGCCACCCCCATCCCGCCGGCACCGCCAGCCCCTCCCTCTAGCCCCTGACCCGACATGCAAAACAATACCCGCGCCTTCACCCTGATCGAGATGTTGGTCGTCGTTGCGATCATCGGTCTCCTCGCCGGCCTCCTGTTCACCAACGCCGACAAGATTTTCGGGCAGAGCCAGGAGGTCGTCGCCAAAGTCTTTGTCCGCGACTCCCTCAAGACCGCCCTCACCCGCTACCGCATCGACGTGGGTGAGTATCCCTCCACCGCCGACGGGTTGGCCGCCCTTCTGACCGCCCCGGCCACCGTCGCCGACCGCTGGCGCGGCCCCTATGCCGAGGTCTCCGGCACCAAACTCCCGCTCGATCCCTGGAACGAGCCCTACCAATATCGCTACCCTGGGGTGAAGAACAAGGGCGGCTACGATCTGTTCTCCAAAGGGCCCGACAAGACCGAGGGAACGGAAGACGACATCGGCAACTGGTGACGCCGCTCCGGGCAGCCTTGCACCGCACCGCCTCCCGCCGCCGTCCCTCGCCGGCCGGTTTCACGCTGATCGAAATCCTGCTGGTGATCGCCCTGCTCGGCCTGACCGGTGCCTTGTTTGTCTCCGGTGCCAGCGAGTGGCTGCGCGCCCGGGAACGGACGCCGCAAGATATTTTCTGGCAGGCGGTCAATGAAGCCCGCCAACTCGCCCTGCGGAGTGACCGGCCCGTCGGACTGCACTACGACGAGAAAACCCGCCAAATCCTGTGGGAGCAGGACGGACAGGTGCAGAGCCTGCCCTGGCCGGGACGCTCCTTGGAATTTCTCCCCATGCAGGAAACCAGCACCGTGCTGCTCGGCGGCACCCTGATGGAGACCGGCCGCCTGGCCCAGGTGCGTTTCTACCCCGACGGGGCCTGCGACCCCTTCCGCGTCCAGCTGGTCGAAGCCGACGGGCGCCACGTCACCCTGAATCTCGATCCGTGGACCTGCGCGCCGATGTTGAGCGCCGCCCCGGCACGCTGAGCCATGTCGCGCCGCGCCTTCACTCTTGTCGAGGTCCTCGTCAGCCTGGCCCTCTTTGCCATCGCCGCTGTGGTGCTCGCCGCCGCCTACCTTAACGTCATCGGCGGGCTGGCCTCGCTGGACCGCCGGCAAGTGCAGGAGGAGGATTGGAAATTTGTCCGGACCATGGTGCTCAGCCAGCCCGACCGGCCCACCGTCGAGGCCGGCGGACGTCTGACGCTCGCGGACAGCCGGATGCTGAGCTGGCAGGCCAAAATCGAATCGACCGAGGTGGCGGACCTCTTCCGTGTCACCCTCACCGTCGACGCACCGGCCTACGGGAACATCCGGGAGCCCTGGCACCGGGAGCAGCCCGTTTTGCTCCTGCGCCCGGCCTGGTCCGATGCCGGTGAGCGCCAGAAGCTGCAAACCGACCTGCAACAGCTGTTGGTGAAAGGACGGCCATGAAGCCGCCGTCCGCCTCCCACCGCCGCTCCGGCTTCACCCTGATTGAGCTGCTCCTGGCGATGGCCATCCTGAGCATGCTGCTGGTGGCGCTGTTCACCTTCATCTTTTCCATGGGGGAAATCTGGGGCCGGGGCGGCGAGCCGCGCCTCTTCGCCCAGCACGTCAGCGCCTCCGCGCGCCACGTCGAGTCGCTGCTGAGCCGTGGCGCGGCGGCCTTGCCGGGCTCGGACTCCACCGCGGAGCCCTTCGCCGTGCATTCGGTGCGCGGGCCTGACGGCTCCTCCTCCGATCTGCTCAGCTTCACCCTGCCCGAGGGCGACCGCCTCATGAGCTGGCCGGCCGCCCCACTTCCGGACGTGGCCTGCTCGCTCGGCCTCATCCCGGGCCGGGGCCTCGTCCTCTACTGGCAATCCGCCCTTGAAACCAACCCGGCCGGCGATCCTCCGCGCGCCGTCACGCTTTCCCCCTTCGTCACCAATCTCGAATACCTCAGCTACACCGAGGACACCGGCACCTGGCGGTCCGAGCTGCGCCTGTCCAAGGGCCCGGACGGAAACTGGCATCTCCCCGACCGCATTCGCCTGACCTATACCCATGGTGCCCTCAGCGCCGTGCGGGAGATCACGCTGCCCGCGCGCGCCGCCGAGCTGCCCACCAACTGATGACCACCCTGGCCAACCAGCCCCGTGGCTTTTCCCGCCGGCCCGCCGCCCGCGGCTCGGTCATCATCTTCGTCTTCGGGGTGATCATCCTGACGGCCTTTCTGTTGACCAAGCTCATCGACCGGGCGGGCGGGGAATTGCTGGCCGAGGCCAAGGCCGGCAAGCGGGCACCGCTGCGGGAGGAAGCCTACGGCGTGCTCAATGCCACCCTGGCCGTGCTCGCCAGCGTGGCTGCCACCGACGGCGGCCTCTATGCCCCGGCGCAAGGATGGAAGGACCCGCTCACCTTCGTCACCGGCGTGCCTTCTCCAGGGTATCAGGCCCAGGTATCCTTCGCCGACGAATCCGGTTTACTCTCCCTCCCGCACACCGATCCGGTGACCTTGCAACGCTATCTCGAAGGACTGGGCCTGGCCCGCACGGATGCCGAGCGGGTGCTGGACGCCCTTCTCGTTTGGACCAAGCCGGACTATACCGCCACCACGTACGAAGCCGACCCGCACCAATACGAAAACGCCGCCCTGCCCTACGCTCCGCCCCAGCGGCCGCTTCACACCTGGGAGGAGCTGCGGTCCATCCGGGTGACCCGCGAACTCTTCTTTGACGAGCAGGGCGAATGGAACGAACTCGGGGAGAAATTTCGCGCCGGCCTCACCCTGCATGACATCGGTCAAATCAATCTCAATTCCGCCGGTTCCTCCGTGCTCACCGCCCTCGGCCTGGACGCGCAGCAGACGGGCAACATCGCCCACAGCCGCGCCGATCCACGGGCGACACCTTTCTACCGGTCCGTCCCCGAGGCCTCCGGCGCCTGGGGCACCGACCTGGGCGCCGTCACCGCCGCCGGAGTCACCACCACCTGCCTTCGGATCCACGTCACCATCAGCCAGGGCGGGCATGTCTTCCGCCTCGAGGCGGTCGTCACCAGCGGCAAAGCTCCCGCCACCACGACGGTCAATCCCCGGATCAGCACGGCCGCCGCCGCTCCCGACACCACCCCCGCCGTGCGCAATTGGACACGCAATAGAATCGACTCCCCCTTCCACATCCTCGAACTTCGCGAGGACACGGGACCGTAACCACGCCAATGCCCTCCGCTCCCCCCTCCGCCACCACCGTCCGCGATGCGCTTTTGCTCCCGGCCGAGCGTTTTTTTGTCCGCCGCATCTCCCTCGCCCCGGAATCACCCGCCGCGACCCAGCTCGAACTCGCGCTGGAAACCCTTTCCCCCTTCGCCCCCGGCCAGCTCTACCACGGCTACCTGCTCGATCCTGCCGGACAGGATGCCCTCCTCTACGCCGCCCACCGCCGGAATTTCACCGCCACCGACACCGCCGCCTGGGACCAGGCCCGGGCGGTGCTGCCGGCCTTTGCCCCTGTCATTGCCGGTGCCAGCCTGCCGGCGCCCGGCCTGGGATGGCGCCGGCAGGACCAGACTCTGGAAGCGTACGCCTGGGACGGAAGGACGCATCTCCCCGCCGCCCTGCTCGCCCGCCCCGTGCCGGACGACAGCACCTTCCCCGCCGTGCGGGACGCCCTGCTGGAAGAGGTGCGGCAGCGGGCCGGCCTGCCGGACAACAGCCCGGTGCGCGAACTGCCGGTCACGGCCTCCGTGCATCCCGACAGCAAGTCCGGCCTGCGTTGCACGCTCGCCGGCGCGGCCCCTGACGTGGTGCTCGGCTCCGCGGCACTCGACACCATGGATGTGCGCGACAAAGTGCAGCTCGCCGAACAGCGGCGCCTCGCCCGCCGCGACCTCTGGATCTGGCGGGCCTTCGCGGCCGGTTGCGCCGGCCTGGCCGCCTGCCTCGTCCTGGAACTGGCCGGGCTGGGCGGTAAATTATTCCTGCGCGGCCAGCGCGCGGTGGTCGAGGCCCAGGCCGGCCCGGTCGAGCAGATCAAGTCCACCCAGGAACTGGCCACCCGGCTCAATGAGATGTCCTCCCAGCAACTGCGCCCCTTCGAGATGCTCGCCGCCGTCAATGCCCAGCGTCCCGGCTCCATCCAATTTTTGCGGGTCGCCACCGCCGGCCGCTTCCAAATCGAGGTGGAAGCCCAGACTCCCAACTCCGCCGACCTCGGCACCTATGAGAGCCACCTCAGGGCCGCCCCCGGCATCGCCCAGGTCGAGCTGCGCGATCCCCGTTCGCGCGAAGGCTTCACCACGTTCGTCCTCGACGTGACCTTCCGTCCCGACTTCCTGAAGAAAGCGAGCGGCCCATGAAATCATTCTTTGTCGCCAAATCCCTGCGCGAGCGGGTCCTGCTGCTGGCCCTGGTCGGCCTCGCCCTCGCCTGGTGGGGCACCTCCATCCTCGGCCGCCTGAACCTTACCCGCCGGGACTGGCTCTCGCTCGTCGCCGAACGCACCGAACAGTCCCTCTGGCTCAAGAACCGGAACGCCATCGCCGAGCAGGCGGCGGTTGCCGCCAAACAACTGGACCCCGCCCGCACGCTCGACGCCACGCAGCTGCTGGCCGAACTGAACCAGTACGCCTCCGGACTCAACGCCGAGATCGGCGCCCAACGCACCGAGCGCACCTCCGGCTTCGCCATGCACAGCCTCCAGGTGAACCTGCGGCGGGTCGACCTGCCCGGCCTGCTGCGCTTCTACCAGAGCCTCGCCGCCCGCACCCCCTACATCGGCATCGAGCAATGCTCGCTGACGGTGGACCGCGCCAATCCCGGACTGCTCAACGCCTCCTTCCGCATCTCCGCCGTGCAGGCGATCAAGCCGCCGTGATCCGGTTCCGGCCAATCCGGCCCCGGACCGTCCCGCGGCGGCGCGCCCCGGATCAGAACTTGAAGCTGGAGCTGATCTGC
>CAISJA010000104.1 GCA_903885525.1 uncultured Opitutaceae bacterium | reverse complement strand
GTGCCGCTGCCTCGCGCGGCGAATGAGTAACCGTTGGCCAGCGTCACGAGGTAAAGGTCCTGCTTGGGGATGGCCTCGCCGTCGGCATCCAGGAAGTCCTCCCGGCCGAAATCTTGGAAGCGCGTGACCGCCACGTCGCCAAAGGCCCGGGGTGGTGTGGTGCGGTAGGTGTCGAGGATGCGCCGGATTTTCGCCGCCCCGGTGGCACCCTCGTAATAGAGGTTGATCACGCCCTCGAGGAAGAACCCGCAGCGGAGATAGATTTCATCGAGGTACTCGGGCACGGTGAGGCCGCGGCTCTTCACCCAGGCGCAGAGTTCGGCAAACATCAGGCACGCGGCGTTGCCGTCCTTGTCCCGGAGAACATCATTGGGCAGGTAGCCGTAGCTTTCCTCAGATCCAAAAAGATAAAAAGTGCTCCCTTGCTGCTGGTGCAGCTCGGCGCGCCGGCGGAAAGGCGTGCCATCGTAGTCGAAACCGGGTCCGAGGGCGGCGGTGAGCTTCTTTTCATAGCCGAGCATTTTGGCGGCGATCCACTTGAATCCGGTGAGGGTGTTGATCACTTTGACCCCGTGGGTGCGGCCGATGGCGTCCTGCAGCGGGGTGGTGACATAGGTTTTGATGAGGCAGGCTTGAAGGGTGCCCGCCGCGGGGATCCAGCCGAGTTCCTTGTACCGGGTGATCCGGTAGTCGGCCAGCAGCGCCCCGACCTGGTTTCCCGTGAGCAGTTCGAGCCGGCCCGACCGATGGCGCACGGCCACCCCCATGCGGTCGCAGTCCGGATCGGTCGCCATGACTGCATCCTGTCGGCCCTGCTCCGCCAGCGCGACCGCCAGCGCGAGGGCCTCGGCGTTCTCGGGATTCGGGGATTTGACGGTCGGGAAACGGGCATCAAAGGCGAGTTGCGCGGGCACCGGGGTCACTTCCACCCCGGCGCGCCGGAGCAGCGGGATCGTCGCCACCGAACCCACGGCATGCAGATTGGTGTAAACCACGCGGAGCTTGGCCGTGCGGATGATATCCCGATCGATGGCGGCCTCGGCCGCCGCAGCCAGGTAGGCTTCGTCCGCCTTCGGAGCGAGGGTCTGCACCGCGGACACATCCTTTGCCAAAAACTCCGGCAGGGCAGAGAGTGGCACGGCATTCACTTCGGCGATGATCCCCTGGTCATGGGGCGGCGTGACCTGGCCGCCGTCGTCAAAATAGGCTTTGAAGCCGTTGTCGTGGGGGGGATTGTGGCTGGCGGTGATGACCGCGCCGCAATCCGCTTTCAGCCAGCGCACGCTGAAGCTCAACTGCGGGGTCGAACGCGGGCCGTCGAAGAGGAAAGCTTCGCCACCGGCCCGCACCCAGGTGGAGGCGGCCAGCTCGCAGAAATGGCGGGAGAAGTGCCGCACATCGTGGGCGATGACCAGCCGCGGCTTGGCCGTGCTCCCCTGGCCGGCGCGATACTTCGCCACATACCGGTAGAGGCCGAGGGTGGCGCGGATGAGGGTGAAATCATTGACCAGGTTGCAACCGATGCCGGCGTGCTCCGGACTGCCCTCGGGGGAGAGCGTGCCCGTCTCCGCCTGTGCGCCCACGGCGCCGATGGTACGCCCGCGCATGCCGCCGGTGCCGAATTCGAGGTAGCGGTAGAACCGGTCGTTCAACTCGGCCCATTGGCCGCGCTCGACCAGCTCGGTCATGCTGGCCGTGGCCCAGGCGGGGAGACCGCCCTGCCACCAGGCGGTGAAATTCTCGACGGTCGAAGCCATCAACCGGCCGGCCTGGCCGGCGGCGCGGACTTGCTCAAGGATGCTGCTCATGGGAAAAATCGTAGGTAAAAAGGGATGAGGGTGCCGGTCGTGCCGGCCCGCCACGGGGAGACTGAACACTGTCAGCCCAGACAGAGTCCATCCTTTATCGCGGGCCGGGGAGACAGGCTGCCCCAGGAGCGGGCGAAGGAGTCCTCGTCGTCCCCAAACAAGGGGGAAACCTCCAGATTGAGCGCGGGCACTCCTAGCTCATCCACCGGCAGCCCCACCCCCGCCGCCTGGAACCAGCGGGCAAACTGCCGCAGTTGGTCCGCCCGGCAGGTGGCGGGGGAATCCACTCCCGTGGCATTCTTGACCGGGCTGAAATCATCGGCCCGCACCGTCTCGATCACGACCGGGGAGCGGGCGAAGGGCAGCGCGTCGAAGACGAAAAGCTCGAACTTGATCCCGTTGGGTTGATCCGGCTGGACGGGCCGCCCCGCCTGGTCGATGGCCGGGATTTTCTTCTCCGCGCGATGGAATGGCAGGGCGATCCCCTCGCCCCCTGCCGCCATGCGCCGGGCGAAATCTCGATCGATGATGTGGATGGCGATGCTGCCGGCGACAAAGCGGAGCGTGCCATCCGGCGAGGTTTCGCGCTGCAGGGCCGCAGGCAGGTCGCTGTACTCGACCACACAGGTCTTGCCACCGCGCACACAGAAGTGCCCGACCTTTTCCTCGGGATAGGCCTTGGGCACCATCTTGCTCGACATCTCCGAGCGGCGGAGCAGATGGTGCCCGATGAAGGCCGGATCGATGCACCGGACGAGAGGATTATCCACCTGGAAGTAGCTGAGAGTATCCACTCCGTCCCGCGCTAGGAGGTCGAGGGCCCCGCTGCGCGAGAGGGCCCGGAAAGACCCGCCGTGCCCGTCGGGGCTCAGCGCGATGGCGCCGCGCGATTCCAGCAGGATTTTACCGTTGAAATCCACCGCCGGCATCCGCCCCTGCCGGAAAAAATGCACGCGTGCCGGATCGAGGCCGAAACAGGCCCGCTCCCGGAAAAACGCCTCCGTCGCCTCATGGTTGGCCTGGCTGGTCATGATGAACCAATGCAACGGCCGGCCGTAGCGCAGCCCCACGGCCTTGATCTTCT
>CAISJA010000103.1 GCA_903885525.1 uncultured Opitutaceae bacterium | reverse complement strand
CGTCCCGCAGGAGCATGTAAACATCGTGATGGGCCACGGATCACACGGCCGGAACAACCTTTGTTTCAACTGTCACAACGACAAAAATCTCACCACCCTGCAAGTGCGCGACGGTCGCGAGATCGGCTTCGATAACATTCCCCAGCTCTGTGGCAGCTGCCACGGCCCGAACCTGCGCGACTGGGAAGCCGGCGCCCACGGCCGCACCAGCGGATATTGGGACCGCTCGCTCGGTACCGCGGACCGGCTCAGCTGCGCCAATTGCCACAACCCGCACGCCCCGCGCATCCCCACGCGCCAGCCGGCCCCGCCACCCCATTACCTGCATGAGTCCGAGAGCGGCCATGCCGCAGCCACTTCCGCCCACGCCGAACCCACGCACTGACATGCCTCTCCCCGACCAATCTCCCGTCGATGGCCCTCAGGACCGGCTGCTCAACCGCCGCAATTTCCTCCGCTCCACCGCGGCGTTCGCCGGCCTGAGCGCCCTCGCGGCCAGCCTTTCCCCCCTGCGCGAGCTGAAGGATTTTTCCTCCACCGAGGAGTTTCTCCAGAAATATTACAAGGAAATGACCCCGGATGACATGGCCAAGGTCATCCGGCGCATCGAAAACCAGGTGGAAAGGCAGTACGGCGTCCGTCCGCATGTAAAAGACTACAAGCCGATGGACGGCGTCGAGTACGTCTACTGCCTCAATCTCACCCGCTGCATCGGCTGCCGCAAATGCGTCCACGCCTGCGTGGCCGAGAACAACCAGTCGCGCAGCCCCGAGATCCAGTATATCCGGGTCCTCCGCCTGCCGCACGGCTCGATGGATGTCGAAAAAGCCGAGCACAACTACAACCCCGAAGCCGTGCCGGAGAAGGGCTATTTCTACATGCCGGTGCAGTGCCAGCAGTGCCACAACCCGCCCTGCGTGAAGGTCTGCCCCGTCCACGCCACCTGGCAGGAGACGGACGGCATCACCGTCATTGACTACGACTGGTGCATCGGCTGCCGCTACTGCGAGGCCGCCTGCCCGTACTGGGCCCGCCGCTTCAACTTTACCAAGCCCTCGGTCCCGAAGGAACGGCTCAACCCGAACATGTCCTACCTCGGCAACCGCCCGCGCCGCCAGGGCGTGATGGAAAAATGCCACTTCTGCATCCAGCGCACCCGCGCCGGCCGCTACCCCGCCTGCATGGAAGTCTGCCCCGTCGGCGCCCGCAAATTCGGCAACATCCTCGATCCGGAGAGCGAGGTTTCGTACATCCTCCGGGAAAAACGCGTCTTCATCCAGCTCAAGGAGGAGATGGGCACCAATCCCCGGTTCTTCTACTACTTCGAAAAATGACCCAGGCCATCCGCGACTATTCCACCTTCCTGTGGCGTTGCGCCCGCATCGCGTTCATCGGCGACTGGCGCTACTACACCTGGATGGGCGTGCTCACTGTCTTCTGCCTGCTCGGCCTCAACGCCTACTGCAAGCAGTTCGTCGATGGCCTCATCGTCACCGGCATGACGGACGAGGTGTCGTGGGGCGTCTACATCGCCAACTTCACCTTCCTCGTCGGCGTCGCCGCCGCGGCGGTGATGATGGTCATCCCGGTCTATATCTACGACAATGAGGAGCTGCACGACCTGGTCATCTTCGGCGAACTGCTCGCCGTGGCGGCCATCGTCATGTGCCTCGCCTTCGTCACCGTCGACCTGGGCCGGCCGGACCGTTTCTGGCACCTCATCCCGGGGCTCGGCCAGCTCAACTTCCCCGCTTCCATGCTGAGCTGGGACGTGATCGTGCTGAACGGCTACCTCCTGCTCAACGTCCACATCTGCGGTTACCTGATCTACTGCCGCTACCAGAAGCGGAAACCGGCCAAGTGGTTCTACATCCCGTTCGTCTTCCTCGCCATCGTCTGGGCGATCTCCATCCACACCGTCACCGCCTTCCTCTACGTCGGCCTGGGCGGGCGCCCCTTCTGGAACGCCTCCATCGTCGGCCCCCGCTTCCTCGCCTCCGCGTTCACCGCCGGGCCCGCGCTGATCATCCTCGCCCTGCAAGTCATCCGCCGGGTGACGGCCTCGGGGCCCGCCTCAGACTTGGCCGGCGGTGCCGATGCCGGCGGCCGGACCGGCCGGGCCGCCACCCTCGCCGATCTTGATCTGCTCGCCCGGGTCCTCCCGGAACTCGCCGCCGTCTCCCTGGCCGACCGTCAGCGGGCGCTGGACGGCGCAACCGTGCTGGAAGTGGTCCCCGGCGAGGTGCTGCTCCGCCAAGGCACCCTTTCCCCCCACATGTTCTTCGTCCTCTCAGGCCGCGTGGTCGTGAAGAAGGAAGAAAGCGGCCGGGCCCGCATCACCCGCACAGCCGGGCCGGGCGATCAATTCGGCGAGGTCTCTGCTCTGCACGGCACGGCCCGGGAAGCCACCGCCATCGCCGAAGAACCGTCCCTCCTGCTCCGCCTGCCCAAGGATTCCCTCAAGGTGCTGCTCGAGACCAAGGCCCTCGACTACATCGTGCACTTCCGCATGACCGAGCGCCTGATGATCACGGACCGCAGCCTGCTCATTCTCCGCGGCATCGTGCAGGTTTCGATGATCATCAATGTCTTCCTGCTCATCTGCGAGGTCTTCAAGGAATTCTACTCCGGCACCACCCACAGCGCCTCGGCCAAGTACCTCTTCGTCGGCCTCCACGGCCACCATGCCCTCGTGCCCTGGATCTGGACCGCCATCATCTTCAATGTGATCGCGATGATCATCCTCGTCCTCCCGATCAGCCGCAGCCTCAAGTGGCTCGATGTGGCCTGCGTGCTCAGCATCATCGGCATCTGGATCGAGAAGGGCATGGGCCTGGTCATTCCCGGATTCACCCCCACCCCGCTCGGCGCCCTCGTCGAGTACACCCCCAGCCTGAACGAAACCCTGGTCTGCCTCGGCATCTGGGCGCTGGGCCTGCTCTGCTATACCATCTTCCTGCGGATGACCGTCCCGATCCTACAAGGCCGCATGACCAAGGCCAACGAGTCCCTTTCCGTCGAAGCCACCTGACCGCTCCTTCACCTCCCCCATGGCCAAGCAACTCACCGCAGCCGACGCGAAAATCTCCCTGACCACGCATCTCGCGTCGAAGGGGGAGGAGATTTGCGCCCGCTTCGGCCCCGGCTTGGGTTGGGCCGACCTGCAGGTGCTGCTCAACGATCGTGCGTACGTCCGCTACCCCTGCACCATCACCTTCGACTCCACGGCGCTGCATCCCAGCGAATTCGCCCACCCGGTCCAGAATGGTGACCGTCCCGAGGACGGCTTCACCATGTACGTCCACCCCCTCTACCTCGCGCAGCTGGCCCAGGTGCCCTGCCTTGTGCTCTATCAACTGGTGGTCGTGAACTACGGCGACTTCGCCTCCCACGAAGACGCCGAGGTCTTCGCCTCCACCGCCCTCGGACTCAGCCGGGAGCAATATTACGACACCCTCTGCGGCCTCGCAGACCAATTGGGCGTGCCCTTCGACACCGGAACCCCGGCCGTGTCCTCGGAGTGCTCCGGCGGCTGCTCGTGCGGCGAACCGCACTGATCCCAAATCACTTTTGCCATTGCTTGCTTAGCCCCGGTGCGGACTCCCCCAAGCCCGCACCGTTTTTTTGCCCCCCCTTCCGCCGCAGAAAGCCGGCCGTCTCTCCGCGCTCCTTCGCCTCCCGGTCCCACGGTGGCAAGTTCGGCGGTGCGTGCCATTTGCCGGTTGAGCTGCCTTTTCCTCCTGTCAGGATGCCCCCGTCCCCCCATCCCTTCCCTCCGTTGCCTACCCCCATGAAATTCCGCGCCCACCTCATTGCCCTCGCCGCCCTCCTGGCCCTGCTGACCACCGCCACGGCGGCCGACGCCAAAGCCAAGGCCAACTGGATCTCTCACTGCGCCAAATGCCACGGCGAAAACGGACGCGGCGAGACCAAGCAGGGCAAGCAGATGAAAATACCGGATCTTTCGACCAAGCAGATCCAATCCCTCTTCACCGACGAGCAGGCCTTCAAAATCATCAAGGAAGGCCTGCGCGATGACACCGACAAGGTCTCCATGAAGGCGGTCGAGGGGCTGAGCGACGAGGAAATCCGGGCCATCATCCCGTACATCCGCACCCTGAAAAAGTAGCCCGGCCAGGCGGTGGCCACGGGCGGCTGCCTTCCGGCCGGGGACCCTGCCCGCCTGGCCCCGCGCCGCGTCCTTGCGCCGGCCGGCGGTGCCTGCGCGCGGCTGTCCCCGCCGGAGCGTGTCCCGACGAAACCCTTCCCAGTACCTCCCGGATCGGCGGCGGGAGGAATTCTCTGCTCAGCGTCTAGTGTCCGAGTCGGCTCACCATCGCATAGACGATCAACGCCAGCAGGACGAGTCCGGTGCCGAAGAACAGGAAGCCGATGGCCTTGGCAAAGGTCTTGCGGCCCTCCCATTCGTCCTTCACGCGGTAATTTTCCAGCCGGCCGGTAGCGACCAGCCGGTCGTACCAGCGCCCGCGCTCGTGCTTCATCTCGGTCTGGGAGATCCGCCCCGAGAAGATGACCGTATCCATCGGGAATTTCTCGATCCGGAAGTGGGTGTTGAAGAAGTGGAAGGTGAAGATGAAGCCGGCCGCCAGCAGGGCCTCGTCCGAATGGATGATGATGGCGATGTTGATGAGCCAGCCGGGCAGGAAGTGGGTGAACTCTCTCGGGAACCAGAGCACGAGGCCGGAGACGCCGATCATCGCGACGCCCCAGAAGACGGCGAGGTAGTCGAACTTCTCCCAGTAAGTCCAGCGGTCGAACTGAGGGCGCGGGCCCTTGCCGAAGAACCATTTTTGGTGGGCGACGAAATCGCGCCAATCCTGGAACGACGGGGCCATGGAATCCGGACCGAAAAGCGCCTGGAGGGCGCGCTTGATTTCCAGGCGTCCCGTGGCCGGGTTGCGCAGCGCGGACCGCTGGCGCCAGACGAAAACCAGCAGATCACCGAGATGCAGGGCGAAATAGCCGAACGTGATGACCGCCCCGAAGTGGTGCAGGGAACGCGCCACCTCGGCCCCGCCGATCAGTCCGAAGATCACCCGCGCCCACTCGGTGTAGTAGAATTTCAGCGGCATGCCGGTGATCACCAGCAGGAGGAAGCTCGTCACCACCATCAGGTGCAGGGTGCGCTCAAACGGAGTGAAACGGGTATAGAGCACATCATCGGCATGCGCCTGCACCTTGGCTTCGCGGAAGGTCTTGGAATCGGTGAGGTACAGGTAGATGGAGCGGAAGAGCCAGAAGCCGGTGTGCAGGCCGAAGAATCCGAAGGTGCCGATCAGCAGCGCCGTCATGAACATGAACACCTTGTTCAAGAGCGGAGAGTTGACCCGGTCCAGCGGGTTGGCGTGCGGCTGGTACTCGGTGAATTTGGGCCCGGCCCCAGGGTGGCACTGCTGGCAGGTCGAGAGGATGCGCTCCTTGGACAAACGCGATTTCGGATCCTTGATCGGGAGCACATCGTGGTGCCCGTGGCAATCGTAGCAGGCGGCCACATCGGAGGCGACGTTCGGGCGGCCGAGCGCCATCGCCTTGCCGTGGTAGGTCTCGCGGTAGTGGTCGAGGCGGTCCTCATGGCACTTGCCGCACCGCTGGTCGCTCTCCGCCTTGAAATGCGCGCTGGCCGGCTTCTCGATGTCGTGGGTCGTGTGGCAGTCCGTGCAGACCGGGCCGTTCTTGTCCCCCTTGAGCAGCAACTGGCCGTGCACGCTCTGGTTGTAGGTCTCCTCGATGCCGTAGTGGCAGGTGCCGCAGGTGGCGGCCACGTTGGCATGGTTGGTGTGCGAGGAGCGGTCGACCGTGCGCTTGATGTCGTGGACACCGTGACAATCATTGCAGGAAGGCGCCACCACGAGGCCCATTTTCAGCAGCGCGCGGCCGTGGATGCTGTCGGCATAGCTGCCGGCGCGCTTGCTGCCCAGGCGGTACTCGTCGGTCAGCTTCTTGTTGTCATGGCACCTGGCGCAGGTCTGGGCGAGGTTGAGCTTGAAGACGGGGGAATCGAGGTGCTTGACCGGCACGATCTCATGGGAACCGTGGCAACTGGTGCAGGCGGCGGCCTCGGAGTCGCCCATCCGGTTGCTCACCCCATGAATGCTGCCGGCGTACTGGGCCGATTCCTTCTGGTGGCAGCTGGCGCACTGGGGCGGCGGCAGCTTCGCTTCGTGCGGCGTCTCGGTGATGGCAACATGGCAGTCGACGCAATTGAGGGCGCCGTGGACGGATTTGGCAAAGGCGGCGGACTTCACGCCCACCCACTCCTTCGGCGCGTCCTTCTTGCGCGGCTTGAACTTGGCCTCGTGGCAATCGAGACAATCGCTGTTCGGCACGGCCGGGGCCGCCGCCGCCGGCGCGGTTTTGTCCGCCGCCACCGGGACCATGTCCGCCGCACTCAGGGCCGGCCACGGGCCCGCCAGAAAAAATCCCAATACCCCGAGCACTTGCCGACACAGGAGAGGCCGAACCAGCTTCATGATTTTCCCAGTATGCTCCGGCCGGCTCTGCGCTGCTACGCAACGCTTGCGGGGCCGTGGGCGTATCTTGTGCCCCGGCAAACCGGCGGGCTTCTCCCGCCGGTTTGCCAGGAGGAAAAATGGCGGAGCCATTTTTCGGGTCATCCGTGCTGTGTAGAGTTCGATTTTTCCGTCCGATGGGTGCAGTGTTTTTCAACCTCTGCCTGCCCTTTGTGCTTCTGTCCTCCGCCACCGCGTCCGCGGTGAGCCTCTGGCTGGTGGGGCACACTATCCAGAGTGTGCCGGCGGCGGCGGGGCGGATGGAGTCGTTGTTTCCGGTGCCGCCCGGGCGGCGGCCTCGGCGTCCTTGAGTTCGGCGAGCTGAAGGGGGTGCTCTTCTTGCATTTCCCCCTCGGACATCCGGCCCGTCAGCCAGGCCAGGTTCATCGGATAGACATCGGGGTTGAAGATGACGAAGTAGAAATGCCAGACGATGATGGCGAGCGTGGCGAGGACCGCTTCGTAGAAGTGAATGGTCCGAGCGACGTCGAACCCGAGCTTGCTGAAGTAGCCCATGGAAGCGTTCTCAAACCAGAGGATGGCCCCGGTCAGGCCCATGAGGAGGGTGCCCCAGGCCATGGCCCAGTACTCGGCCTTCTCCACATAGCAGAAGCGCCCAAACTGCGGCTTTTCCGGCGCGAGCCCCAGGTTGTACTTGAGCACCCCCCACGGGTCGGTGAGATCGCGCCATTGCGGCCACATGGCCCGGAACAGGCTCCGCCCGGAAGGGGTGAACACGACGTAGGCGAGGTGCCAGAGGCCGCTGGCCAGCATGACCACGCCCGCCACCCGGTGCCCGAGGCTGCGCCACTCGATGGCCCGCGCGCTGAGATGCCGGAGCGCCACGACCCACCAGGCCTCGGGATAGCGCAGCATGAAGCCGGTCACCACCAAGGCGACAAAGCTGATCCCCAGCACGGCGTGCTGCAGGCGCTCGTTCACCGTCATCCGCAGGTAGAGGCGGTGCGCGACCGGCGCCTCGATGATTTCGCCCTTCTGGACCGCCAGCTTGCGGCGCGTCTTTTTCAGGAAATCCAGCGCGTTGTGCAGCACCATACCGCCGATCACGACGGTGATGAGCACGAGATAGAGGCTGGAGATCCAGTAAAGCCAGGGAGAGCCGTTGCGCTGGTTCTCGCTGGCGTGGACGGCCCCGACCGTGAAGCGCGTGTTGGCGCCCGGGTGGCACTCGCCGCAGGTGCGGGCCAGGTTTTGCTTGCTGACCGTCGAGGTGGGGTCGCTTTGGGACTTGATCGCGTGGCTGCCGTGGCAGCTGGCGCAGTTGACCACGGACAGGGTGCCGCCGCGAACCGCCAGCCCGTGGTAGCTGTCAGAAAAGGTCTTGAACGAATCGCTCGAGAGGCCGTAGCGCCGCGTGAGTTTGACCGAGGCGTGGCATTCCGCGCAGACCTGCTGGGCGAGGTTGGCCTTGTGCACCGGCGAGGTTGGGTCGGAGTGGCTCTTGATGTCGTGCTCCCCGTGGCAACTGGTGCAGCCGGCGGAGTCGAGATTGCCTTTCGCCAAGGCCACGGCGTGGACGCTGGTCCGGTAGTCGGCCGCCTGCTTCCCGTGGCAGCGGGCGCAGGTGTCGGTGATCTGCAGCCGGTTCACCCGGGCTCCGGCGACCGCCGCCTTGTTCATGGCGTGCGCCCCGTGGCAGTCCACACAGCTGGCCGCCTGCGCTTTGCCCGCCTGGAGCGCGGCGCCATGCACGGAGCGGTCGAAGGAGGCGACGAATCTGGCGCCGAGATTGGATTGGCCCGCCACCTCCGTCTTGCCGACGTGGCAGGATTCGCACCGGCGGGCCTGGGCCAGTTTTTGCCCCACCAGTGCAGGGCCGGCCGCCGCTCCGGTGAGGCGCTCCCGATGGCAGGCGAGGCAATCGGGCGTGCTCCGGGCGGCGTGCTCGGGTGCGGCGGCATGGGCGGAAGCCAGGTATCCTTGCTGCGCCGCCTCGTGGCAGCGCCCGCAAGCCTGGGTTTCCGGGCCGTCGGTGAAAGGGAAGGCCCGGTCCTTGACCGCGATGGTCTCGTGCGAGCTGTGGCATTCGCCGCACGCGGTGTCGCGCCCCGCTGGCACGATGGCGAGGGCCAGACGCGGATGGAAGGCGTGGCGGGCGGCGGAGGGCGCATGGCAGGACCGGCACTCGACCGCCGGCAGCTTGGCCGGATGGGGCGTCTCCGTGATGCTGCGGTGGCATTCCACGCAGGCCAGCTTGGCGTGGGCCGAGCGGGCAAAAGCCTCGGATTTCACCCCGACCCATTCGGCCGGCTGCCCCTTCTTGCGCGGTTTGAATTCCGCCTCATGGCAATCCAGGCACTCGGTATTGGGGACGGCCGGCGCCGCCTGGGACGGCCCGGCGGTTTCCCCGGCGAGCACCAGCTGCGCCAGAAACAGGAACCCGACCAGCCAAGCGGCGCGCCTGAGGCGGTGAAATCGGAACGCGAGTGTGTGCATAATCCCTCGGATGCCAGTATGCGCCTGATCCCGGCGCGGCGACTATGCAGCGCTTGTGCAGTGGTGGGCGTATCTTGCAAGCTACGCCGGCGGCGGCGGGCGACGTAGTGGGGGAAAGCGTTCCCCTGGCACGAGACGGGACGATAGCGGGATGCACTCTCGTCGCTGATGACGGCGGCGAAACCTGATCTGTGTCCATCTGTGGTTTCAAACTGCCTTGGCTTGGTTGCAGCGGAGCCGCTCTGGGGAATCCGTGGTCCCGACTGATTTTTTGAGCTATATCCTTCCGCCGCAGCTCGTCATCCGGCGCGTCCGGAGGCCGCGCT
>CAISJA010000102.1 GCA_903885525.1 uncultured Opitutaceae bacterium | reverse complement strand
GAGCTGACGCAGGATCGTAGTGTGCCGGCGGCTCGGTTGTTTTGTTTTTCTTTTTTTCACCCCTGCCTAGTGGCAGATGAAAATCATTCAACCGAGCCACTTTCTTCGCTCAGATCAGCCGTAGCTGTGGGACGGCTCTGAATTGGATTGGCACATTCAAGGTTCAATTTGATGCACGATTTTATCTCAGGAGATGACGGACATGATTCGCTGACAAGGCTTGCATTTCCACGAGTATGCCCGGGAGCGAAGCACCCCCATGAGACAGAAGGTTTGGGGTCGCCAGCCGCCGGCTGCCTTGCCACCCTCCGTCCATGCCTGCCGTGGATGGTCTCCGCTCCCCCTACGATAAAACTGTCGGCGGTCTGCTGCATTTCGGCCGGATGCTCGACAAGATCCGCCTCAAGCTGGCCGGTCGCCTGCCCGAGGATTACCAGCGCAACTACGGCCTGTCCGTCGGGCTTGACGGGCAGCTTTGCGGGATGCTCAACGTCCCCTTCCAGGACATCGAGGCCCGCGTGCGCGAGGGCGGCGCCGACGCCGAGATTGCGGAATGGGTCCTGGCCCGCGGCCTGCGGCCGAACCGCGTGCAGACGCACATCTGGAACGAGTACCTGCGCAAGCTGGGTTGGAACGATCGCGTATCGGCCTATCTGCACGAAATGAAAAAAGAGATGGGCATGGAGCACGTGCCGCAGAACACCTCCCTGGACTTGATCGAGGTCCACGAGGGCCGCAGCCCGCCCTCGGCCTGAACCGCTGACCCCGCTCGAGAAACCGCCACCCGCCCAGAGGTTATCGTCACGTATTACGTGACAATTGGCTCGGCTGGGCCGGGGGTAACGGGCGGGCCGAAGCGGGTGGCGGTGGGAAAGGGCCGGCCGATGGATTCCGTCAGGACGGCGAGGAGCCGTTCCGGCGCGGCAAGCTGGCGCTGCTCCAGGATGTCCGCGTCGCGCCCCTGACATGCCGGAGTGCAAATTCCCCGTTGAGCAGGGAAAGGCGCCCACATCTGTGCAGCGCGGGGGCCATGAGCCGGTTGCGTTACCCGTTCCTCTTTGATGTTGTGGCCAATTTCCTCTCCGAAGGGACCCTATAACAACGGGACAAAGCCCTGCGCCATTTCCTCAAACCCGATCCGCTCATCATCGATATCAGGGACGGTGGCAGTGGCCGGGCGGATGGAGCCCTACGGACGCGACCGCTCAGGATTCAGGCTCGGTGGCGACGAGCAGTGAAAGCAAAGCAAGAATAACTACACAGGTGATCATGGCTTGGTGTGGAATCGCAACTGGGTCAGAGTTCCGATGGATGGGTTTGTTCCTGTCCGGGCTGAGTCGTCTTCAGCGGACTGAAGAGGCCTGAGCCTGAACCACGGCGTGGTCAGCACCGTGACGGAGAGGGCGTAGAAGATGCAGGAATCGGCGTCGCGCAACTGCAAAATTTCGCATTCTCCAGTGGCTTGTTTTCCAGCACTCTGTGGCGCGGCATGCTCATATCTCGATGGCAATTTGCCAAGAATGGGTTAGTTTGGCGGAACTCTGATCGGATTTATCTCAACTCCCATGCCCCCATGAAAAATTCCCTGCTCTTGATCGTGTTTGCGAGTCTGGCTCTGCTGAGTCGTGGATCTGCGCCGGCTCCCGTGCCTGAGTCGGTTTCTGTCAGCTATGACCAGCCGGAAAAATTCACTGATTTTAAAAGTGGGCGGTTGAGCAGCGAGTCCGAGCTGAAGGGCCTGATGGACCTCTTTACCGCCCATCTGCAGCAGCAGGCGAAGCGCTGGCTGAAGGACGGTGAGAAACTGGAGATAAAATTTACCGACATCGATCTGGCTGGGGCGTACGAGCCGTGGCATGGCCCCCAGTTCGACGATATTCGGATCATGAAGGATATTTATCCGCCGCGCATGCAGCTGGCATTCCGGCTGCTCGGGGCGGACGGAAAGGTGATCAGCGAGGGGAAGCGCGAATTGAGCGATCTCGCCTACCAGTCCAACCTGCTCATGCCGGCCAGTGACGCCTATCGGTACGACAAAAACTTGCTCACGGAGTGGCTGCGGCGGGAATTCGCCCGGCGGCCGGCCTCGGCCGGCTGACGGCGCGCCTGGGCCTCCGGCCCGGGCGGAGTCATTTCTTTTGACCCCCTCGCCGGTGCTCGGCCAGCCTGCGGGTGTGAGTGACGAGATGCCGCCAACCTCCGCCGCAGACGCAGATGCCACCGGTATTCCCGATTCCCGGTTCATCTGCTCGAAATTCGAGACCGAGTTGCAGGTCCGCCCCGACGACATCGATATGTACCAGCATGTGCACAGCAGCCGCTACATGGATTATGTCTTGGCCGCGCGGTTCGAGCAGATGGAACGCTGCTACCGGATGCCCATGTCCGAATTCCAGCAACGCGGCTACGGCTGGTTCATGGCCGCGACGCAGATGAATTTCCGGCTCGCCCTCGGCCTCGGGGAACGCTTCACCGTCCGGACTTGGAACGAAACATTTACCCTGATCGGGCTGCGGGTTCAGTTTCAGATCGAGCGCAGGAGCGACGGGAGACGGTGTTGCGACGGCTGGTTTGATTATGTGATGGTTTCGCTCGAAACCGCCCGGCCGGTCCGGATTCCTGCCTGGATTCGGGCGAAATACAGCATCTAAACCATTGCGCGGCAACGATCGCTTAAAAATATCCTTGCGTCCACCGGCAGGCCGTGCTTTCCTTCCCGCCTCGTTAGAGATAGCGTTTAGATGACAGGATCTGGTGAGTCGTTGGCTGAGCTACAGGCTTAAGTGATGATTTCGAAACCCACGGTGGGAACGGACTGGCAGCGGACGGTGGCTCTTACGACTCCAACCCAATGAGCAATTCTAAACTCTATGTCGGCAACATGTCCTTCCAGACCTCTGAGGCCGAACTCCGCGCCCACTTTGAACAGTTCGGTTCCGTGACCGATGTTTACGTGGCGATGGACAAATTCACCGGCCGCCCGCGCGGCTTCGCCTTCGTCACCATGGGTACGCCCGACGAGGCCAAGGTCGCCATCGAGAAGACGCATGGCGTCGAGCTCGGCGGTCGCGCCCTCCAAGTCAACGAAGCCCGTCCGAAGGAAGAGCGTCCGGCCGGCGGCTTTGGCGGCGGCGGCGGCGGCGGTTTCCGCGGTGAGCGTCGCGGCTTCGGCGGCGGTGGTGGTGGCGGCGGCGGCGGCGGCCGTGGTGGTGATCGCGGCGGTTTCCGCGGCGGTCGCGACCGTTACTAATCGGTCGTTCGCACCAGCGCACTGATCTTTCCAGGGGCGGAGCCCAGGTGGCTCCGCCCCTTTTTCATTTCTCGTCTCCCGGCGCGCCCGGTCGCGCCCCCCGCAGGCAGGATGCCTGCACTCTTCGCACACCTCCGAGTGTGCCCCGCATCATGCCTTTTCAATCCCTGCAATTGTCCGAGCCCGTGCTCCGCGGCGTCCAAGCCGCCGGCTACACGGATCCCACTCCCATCCAGCTCCGCGCCATCCCTGTCGTCCTCGGCGGGGGTGACCTCATCGGCTCCGCCCAGACCGGCACCGGCAAGACCGCCGCGTTCGCGCTGCCGATCATCCAGCGGCTGGCCGGGCACGGCAAGCTGCGCTGCCTCATCCTCGAGCCCACCCGCGAGCTGGCCCTGCAGGTCGAGGAGGCCTTCCAG
>CAISJA010000101.1 GCA_903885525.1 uncultured Opitutaceae bacterium | reverse complement strand
GTTGGCCTTGCCGTAGCCGATGCCGACGTTGCCCTTGCCGTCGCCGACGACGGCGAGGGCGGAGAAGCTGAAGCGGCGACCGCCCTTGACGACCTTGGCGCAGCGATTGATGTAGACGACCTTCTCGATCATGCCGGATTCGCCGGAATCATTGCCGGAGCCGGAAGCGGAGTAGGACCTGTTGTTGTTAGCCATGGGAGCGGGATTAGAAGGTAAGACCGCCCTCGCGGGCGGCATCGGCGAAGGTTTTGACACGGCCGTGATAGGGCCGGCCGTTGCGGTCGAACACGACCGCGGTGAGGCCGGCGGCCTTGGCCTTGGCGGCGAAGGCGACGCCAAGCGTCTTGGCACCGGAGACGTTGCCCTTGACGTTGCCCTTCTTGACCTCGGGATCGAGGGTCGAGAGGAACACGAGGGTGCGGCCGGCGGCGTCGTCGACCGCCTGGGCATAGATGTGCTTGCCGGAGAATTTGACGGAGAGACGGGGGCGGACGGCGGTGCCGGTGACCGTCTTGCGGATGCGCCACTTGCGCTTCTGGAGC
The DNA here is from genome assembly GCA_903885525.1 of uncultured Opitutaceae bacterium. Lineage (GTDB taxonomy): Bacteria > Verrucomicrobiota > Verrucomicrobiia > Opitutales > Opitutaceae > Didemnitutus. Next base: position 10,719 of record CAISJA010000101.1, on the reverse strand, counting down.
AAGACGGCTTTGTGAATGGTATTCATGGGATGGCGGCGGGTCGGGAGTGACGTTAGGCGACGGTCTTGCCTTCCTTGCGGCGGACGCGTTCGGCGTGTTCGCCGACGAGGCGGACGCCCTTGCCCTTGTAGGGTTCCGGCGGGTAGTAGGCGCGGATCTCGGAGGTGACCTGGCCGACGAGCTGTTTGTCGGCGCCCTCGATCTTGAGCTTGGTGCCGTCGGTGACGGTGACCTTGATGCCTTCGGGGATGTCGTGGAGGATGGGGTGCGAGTAGCCGAGCGCGAGGTCGAGCTGCTTGCCCTTGAGGGCGGCCTTGAAGCCGACGCCCTGGATTTCGAGCTCCTTCAGGTAGCCGACCGCGACGCCCTTGACCATGCCGGCGACGATCGAGCGGACGGTGCCGTACATGGCCCGGGAAAAACGGGAGTCCTCGCTGGGGGCGAAGACGACCGTGTTGCCCTCGCGCTCGATCTTGACGACCGGGGCGAAGGTTTTGGAAACTTTGCCCTTGGGGCCTTCGACGGACACGGTGGTGCCCTTGATGTCGATCTTGACCTTGTCGGGAATCTGAACGGGTTGTTTGCCGATTCTGCTCATGGTGCGGGGTTCCTTACCAGACGGTGCAGACCAGCTCGCCACCGAGCTTGTTGCGACGGGCGTCCTGGTCCTTCATGAGGCCCTTGGACGTGGAAACGATGGAGAGGCCGAGGCCGTTGAGGACGCGGGGCAGCTCGTCGTAGCCGAAATAGAGGCGGCGGCCGGGGGTGGAGGCGCGCTTCAGGCCGGTGAGGACGGGGGCGCCGTCGACATATTTCATGGCGACGATGAGGGTCTTGTGGCCGCGATCGTCGGCGCCGGTGGAGACGGCGCGGACGAAGCCTTCGGCCTTGAGGATGCCGGCGAGGCTCTCCTTGAGTTTGGAGTGCGGGGAAACGCACTCGGCGAGCCCGGCCTTCGACGCATTGCGCAGGCGGGTGAGGAAGTCACTGACTGGATCGGTCATGGATGGAGTTGGGTTGGGACGGCCGCGCGGGTCATATCCGACCCCCGTGGGCCAAAGGGATTACCAAGAGGATTTGGTGACGCCGGGGATTTTGCCCGAGAGCGCGAGTTCGCGGAGGGTGATGCGGGAGACGCCGAATTTGCGGTTGAAGCCGCGGGGGCGGCCGCTGAGGGAGCAGCGGTTACGGATGCGGGTCTTGTTGGAGTTGCGCGGCAGCTTCTGGAGCTGCTTCTGGGCGGCGTAGAACTCGTCGTCGGTGGTGGCCGGGTTGGCGAGGGTGGCCTTGAGCTGGGCGCGTTTGGCGGCGAACTTGTCGGTCAGGCGCTGGCGCTTCTTGTTGCGTTCGATGGCGGAGGTCTTGGGCATGGCGCGGAAGGGTTAGGCGGCGGAGGTTTTGGCCGGGACGGGCTCGGTGCGGCGGAAGGGCATGCCGAGCTGCTTGAGGAGGTCACGGGCCTCGTCGTCGGTCTCGGCGGTGGTGACGAGGGTGATGTCCAGGCCCATGTGGCGCTTGGTGCTCTCGACGGTGATCTCGGGGAAGATGGTGAAGTCGCTGATGCCGATGTTGTAGTTGCCCTGGCCGTCGAGCTTGTTCGGCACGCCGCGGAAGTCGCGGATGGTGGGGAGGGCGACGGCGAGCAGGCGCATGAGGAAGTGCCACATGCGGTCGCCGCGGAGGGTGACGTGGCAGCCCACGAACTGGCCCTGCTTCAGCTTGAAGTTGGCGATCGCCTTGCGGGAGCGGGCGAGGACCGCCTTCTGGCCGGCGATGGACGAGAGGTCCTTCTGGGTGTCGGCGATCTGGTTCTTGTCCGCCTCCGACGAGATGCCGGAGTTGAGGACGATCTTGGTCAGCTTCGGCACCTGGTGCTTGTTCTTGTAGCCGCGGGCGGCCATCAGGGCGGGCACGACAGTGGTGAAGTACTGCTGTTTAAGGGGGGGGACGGTGGCGTTCTTGCTCATGGGTGTGGGCCGGGTTTCCAAGCCGGCGGAAAGGGGTGCTTAGCTCTTGGCCTCGACGGTTTTCTTGGCGCGCTTCGACGTATCGTGGCGCGATTGGAGCATGAGGTTTGAGACGTGGACGGAGCCCTCGCGCTCGGCGATCTTACCCTGCGGATTTTCCTGGGATTTCTTGAGGTGGCGCTTGATCATCGCCACGCCCTCGACCACGGCGCGCTGCTTGGCCCCGAGAATCTCGAGGACCTTGCCGGACTTGCCCTTGTGGGAGCCGGAGATGACAACGACGGCGTCGTTCTTCTTGATATGGAATTTCTGGGCCATGTTAGAGGACCTCCGGGGCGAGCGAAATGATCTTCATGTAGTTTTTGGCGCGGAGCTCGCGGGCGACGGGGCCGAAGATGCGGGTGCCCTTCGGATTGCCGTCTTCGCCGATGATGACGACCGCGTTGCTGTCGAAGCGGAGGTAGCTGCCGTCGGAACGGCGGAGCGCGGCCTTGGTGCGGACGACGACGGCCTTGTGGACCTCGCCCTTCTTCACGGTGGCATCGGTGCTGCTCTCCTTGATATTGATGGTGATGATGTCGCCAACGTGCGCGAAGCGGGTGTTTTGCCCGAGACGGCTGATCATGGACGCGCGGCGCGCGCCCGTGTTGTCGGCGATATCGAGGATGGAACGCATCTGGATCATGGTGGTGTCTCCTGGTGCGGCCTCAGGCCTTGGTGGTTTTGGTGGGCACGGCCTCGGCGACGTCCTGCTCGGAGACGGCGGCGGAGGCGGCAACGGCGCGCTCGATCACGTCGATGACGCGCCAGCGCTTGAGGCGGCTGAGCGGACGGGTCTCGGCGACCTCGACCTTGTCACCGACCTTGGTCTCGTTCTTCTCATCGTGGACGTGAAGAACGGTCTTGCGGTTGATGACCTTGTGATAGCGCGGATGCGGCGTCTTGTAGGGGACGGTGACCTTGACGGATTTGTCGCCCATCTTGGAGCTGACAAAGCCGATCTCGGTCTTGCGCGAGGTGGTGCGGGCGGAAGTGGACATGGGCGGAAGTGGTTGGCGCGGGAGCCGGGGCTCAGGCGGTCTGGATGGACTTCTGGGTGAGGATGGTCTCGAGGCGCGCGATATCCTTGCGCAGGGCGCGGATCTCGTGGGTCTTCTCGACCTGGCCGGTGTGCTTGCGCAGGCGGAGCTGGAGGAGCTGGTCGCGGGTGGCGCGGAGCTTGGTGGTGATCTCGGCGGGGGCGAGTTCGCGGATTTCCTTGGACGTCATGGTTGCGGTCTCCGGGTGGGGGTTAGACGGCCACGCCTTCGCGCACGATGAAACGGCAGCGGAAGGGCAGCTTAGCGTCGGCGAGGCGGAAGGCCTCCTTGGCGATGGTGGCGGGGACGCCGGCGAGTTCGAAGAGGACGGCGCCGGGCTTGATGACGGCGACGTAGTATTCGACCGGGCCCTTGCCCTGGCCCATGCGCACCTCGGCGGGCTTCTTGGTCACGGGCTTGTGGGGGAACACGCGGATCCAGAGCTTGCCCTTGCGCTTGAGGTGGCGGGCGATGGTGACGCGGGCGGCCTCGATCTGCTGGCCGGTCATGGGACCGCGCGAGAGGGACTGGAGGCCGAATTCACCGAAGGCGAGGGTGTTGCCGCGCTTGGCATTGCCAGCGCGGGAGCCTTTCATCGACTTGCGGTACTTGGTGCGGGCGGGAGCGAGAGAAGCCATGGTAAGTGGTTGCTTGGGGCGGCGGCGGGAGCCGGGGCCGGATTAGTTGGATTCTTCCTTTTTGCAGATCCAGCATTTGACACCGATCTTGCCCCAGACGGTGCGGGCCTCGGCGAAGCCGTAATCGATGTTCTCGCGCAGGGTGTGCAGGGGGATGCGGCCCTGGCGCTGCCACTCGCGGCGGGCGATGTCGGCACCACCGAGGCGGCCCGAGCACTGGATCTTGATGCCGTCGACGCCGAGGGACATGGCCATCTGGACGGATTTCTTGATCGCGCGGCGGAAGGCGACACGGCGTTCGAGCTGGAGGGCGACGTTCTCAGCCACGAGCTGAGCCTCGATCTCGGGCTTCTTGACCTCCTGGATGTCGAGGAGGATCTCCTTGCCGGTGAGCTTGCCGAGCTGGACCTTCATGTTCTCCACTTCCTGGCCCTTCTTGCCGATGACGAGGCCGGGGCGGGCGGTGAAGATCTTGACGCGGACGCGGCTGCCGGCGCGCTCGATGAAGATGCGCGGCACGGAGGCCTGCCTGAGCTTTTCCATGAGCGTCTCACGGATGATCTGGTCTTCGTGGAGGAGCTTGGCGAAGTCCTTCTTGCGGGCGAACCAGCGCGACTGCCAGTTGCGGCGGACGGCGAGGCGGAAACCGATGGGGTTGGTTTTTTGTCCCATAAAATGAGTGGTTAGGCTTGGCTGTCCGAGAGGACGATGCGGAGGTGAGACATGCGCTTGACGCGGGGCTTGGCGGAGCCCTTGGCTCCGGCCTTGAAGCGCTTGAGCACGGGGCCACACTCGACGAGGCAGCGGTGGACGAAGAGCTTGTCGGCGGAGAGATTCTGGTTGTTTTCGGCGTTGGCCACGGCGCTCTTGAGGGTTTTGACGAGCAGGCGGGCGGATTTGCGCGGGATGAGGGTGAGGAGGTCGAGGGCCTCGGGCACGGGGCGGCCCTGGATCTCGTTGGCGACCTCGCGCACCTTCTTGGGGGACATGCGCGCGTTGCGGGTGAGTGCTTGAATTTCCATGATGATGTTCCGTTTGGCGCGTGGCCTTAGATTTCCTTGCGGGTCATGCCGCCGTGCGCCTTGAAGATGCGCGTGGGGGCAAACTCGCCGAGCTTGTGGCCGACCATGTTTTCCGTGACATAGACGGGGATGAAGGCCTTGCCGTTGTGGACGCTGAAGGTGTGGCCGACGAAGTCGGGGGTGATGGTGGAACGACGGCTCCAGGTCTGGATGGGCTTGCGGGCGCCACTGACCTTCGCGGCCTTCTGGACTTTCTCCAGGAGGTGGTAGTCGACGAAGAAACCTTTCTTGATGGAACGTGCCATGTGGGGGAGTCGTTGAGATTACTTCTTGCCGCGCGGCGGACGGCCGTTCTTGCGGGTGAGGATGGAGGAGTTGGAGGTCTTGGCGCGGCGGCGGGTCGGGAAACCCTTCGCGAGCTGGCCCCAGGGAGAGACGAGGTGCTGGCGGCCGCCACCACCCTTGGACTTGCCCTGGCCGCCACCGTTGGGGTGGTCGACCGGGTTCATGGCGACGCCGCGGACGCGCGGGCGGCGCCCGAGCCAGCGGTTGCGGCCGGCCTTGCCGAGCTTGCGGTTGCTGTGCTCGCCGTTGCCGACTTCGCCGATGGTGGCGCGGCATTTGGCGTTCACGAGGCGGATTTCACCCGAGCCGAGCTTGAGCTGGGCCTGGCCGTTCTCGACCGCCACAAGCTCGACGGAGACGCCGGCCGAGCGGGCGATCTGGGCGCCGCGCCCCGGCAGGAGCTCGACGCAGTGCACGCGGGTGGCGGGGGGAATGACGGCGAGCGGGAAGGAATTGCCCGGGCGGAAGTCGTTGGAGTCGGTCTGGAGGGCGCTGTAGACGGTGTCGCCGACCTTCAGGCCCTTGGGGGCGATGATGTAGGTCTTGGTGCCATCAATGTAGGCGAGCAGGGCGAGCAGCGCGCTGCGGTTGGGATCGTACTCGATGGCCTGCACCTTGGCGGGCACGTCGAGCCGGGCGCGTTTGAAGTCGATGATGCGGTAGAGCTGCTTGTGGCCGCCGCCGCGGCGACGCGACGTCAGGCGGCCGTAAACATTGCGGCCACCGGTCTTGTGCTTGTGCTCGACGAGGGAGCGCTCGGGGCGCTTCTTCGAGAGGCCTTCGGGGCGGTTCAGGGTGGTGAACCGGAGGGCGGCGGTGAGGGGACGGAAGGATTTGAGAGCCATGGCGGGTGTTCTCCGGGTTAGACGAGCTCGATCTTGTCACCGTGCTTGAGGGTGACGATGGCGCGCTTCGAGTCGGAGCCCTGGGTGGGGAGGCCGCGGCGGGAACGCTTCGGCTTGCCCTTGAGGTTCTGGATGTTCACGCGGGTGACGGTGACCTTGAAGGTCGACTCGACGGCCTCGCGGACCGTGTACTTGGTGGCCGAGGGATAAACCTCGAAGGTGTACTGGCCGTAGTTGGAGGAGAGCTTGGAAGCTTTCTCCGTCAGGCGCAGGTTTTTGAGAATTTTATCGGCGCTGATCATGACTGACCTCCGTTGGCGCGGGCGAGGATGGCCGCGAGGGCCTTGGTGGATACGACGATCTTGGCATACTGGACGAGGTCCAGGGTGTTGAGCTTGGCGGCCTCCTGCAGGGTGACGCGGGCGAGGTTGCGCGCCGCGCGGGAGGCGTCGGCGGCGAACGGCGAGTCGACCAGGAGCACCTTGCCCTTGGGGGCGATGCGTTTGACGACCTGGCCGACGAGCTTGGTTTTGGCGGCGGCGGGGGCGAATGCCTCGATGACGGCGACTTCGCCGGCGGCGGCGCGGTCGAACAGGGCGCGGGAGAAGGCAAGGGCCTTGACCTTGCCGTTGATTTTCTTGGAGAAATCGCGGGGCCGGGGACCAAAGACGACGCCGCCACCGCTCCACAGCGGCGAGCGGGAGGAGCCGGCGCGGGCGCGGCCGGAGCCCTTTTGGTTCCAGGGCTTTTTGCCACCGCCGCGGACTTCGCCGCGGGTTTTGGTGGAGCGGGTGCCCTGGCGGGCGTTCGCGCGGTGCGCGACCACAACTTCTTTGACGGCCTGGAGGCCCTTGTCGCCCTCGAACACCGGGAGATTGAACTCCTGCTCGGTGCTCTGCGTGGCGTCGGAACTGTAAACGGTAAGCTTCATGTCGGTGGGTCTCCTTAGGCTTGCTTGGCCTTCTTGCCGGCGCGGACGAGGACCATTTCGCCGTTGGAACCGGGAATTGCGCCCTTGACGAGCAGGAGGTTCTTCTCGGCGATGATTTTTACGACGCGCAGGTTCTGCACCGTGCGGCGCTGGCTGCCCATGTGGCCAGGCATCGACTGGTTTTTCCAGGAGCGGCCGGGGGTCTGGCGCATGCCGATCGAACCGATGCGGCGGTGGAACATGGAACCGTGGGCGGCGGGACCGCCGGCGGCACCGTGCTTCTTGACGACGCCCTGGAACCCCTTGCCCTTGCTGATGCCGATGACATCAATGACCTGGCCTTCGGTGAAGGCGGCCACGGTGACGATGTCGCCGGCCTTGAGCGTGGAGGCTTCGGTGAGGCGGACCTCGCTGAGCTCGCGGGGAGTGGAATCGAGGCCGGCTTTCCGGGCGTGGGCGGCTTCGGCCTTGGAAGCGTTTTTCGGCTTCTGGGCGCCGAAGCCGAGCTGGACGGCGTTGTAACCGTCCGTCGGGACGGTCTTGACTTGGACAACCGGGCAGGGGCCGGCTTCCACGACGGTGACGGGCACGAGCACGTTGTGTGCGTCGTAGACCTGCGTCATTCCGAGTTTTTTGCCTAAAAGGGTGGCGATCATAGGCTAAGTGGTAGGTGGAGGGTTTCCGTTTGGTTTAGACCTACATTAGCAATGCCGGCGGGGTGAGCGGCCGGCAGGCTGCTAAAGTTACTGTCTGAAAACTGTGTGGGTTAGACGTTGATGGTGATATCGACGCCCGAGGGCAGATTGAGTTTTTTGAGCTCGTCGACCGTCTGGGCCGTGGGCTCGAGGATATCGATGAGGCGCTTGTGGGTGCGGGACTCGAACTGCTCCATGGACTTTTTGTCGACGTGCGGGGAGCGATTGACCGAGAGCTTCTCGATGCGGGTGGGCAGCGGGATGGGACCCGAAACCCGGGCACCGGAGCGCTTGGCGGTTTCCACGATTTCCTGGGCGGATTGGTCGATTACACGGTAATCGTAGCCCTGGAGTCTGATGCGAATGCGTTGGCCTTTCATGGCGGTATAAAGAACAGGGTTTAGGTGCGGGCCGGGGCCTTGGAGGAGGACTCGACGATCTTGGCGAGGAGGTTGTTGGGAACCTGCGAGAAGTGCGACGGCGTGATGGAGGCGCTGGCGCGGCCCTTGGAGAGGGAGCGAATGTCGGTGACGTAGCCGAACAGCATCTCCAGCGGAACGTGGGCGGAGATGATGCAGGCGCCGTTTTTGTTTTCCATGCCTTGGATCTGGCCGCGGCGGCGGTTGACGTCGCCCAGCAGGTCGCCTTGGTACTCCTCCGGCGTGGTCACCTCGACGCCCATGATGGGCTCGAGCAGGATGGGCTTGGCGGCCCTCATCGCTTCCTTGAAGCCGAAGATGCCGGCCATCTTGAACGCCAGTTCCGAAGAGTCGACCTCGTGGAAGGAGCCGTCGACGATCCGGATGATGACATCCACCACGGGAAAGCCGGCGATGACACCGTTGTTACAGCCTTCGAGGATGCCTTCGGTGGCGGGCTTGATGAATTCCTTCGGGATGGCGCCGCCGACGATCTCGTTGACGACTTCCACGCCCTTGCCTTTTTCGTTGGGCTCGATGGTGACGCAGACGTGGCCGTACTGGCCCTTGCCGCCGGACTGGCGGATGAATTTGCCTTCGCCGTCGGCCTTGCCGACGATGGTCTCGCGGTAGGCGATCTGCGGCTTGCCGGAGGTGGCCTCGACCTTGAACTCGCGCTTCATGCGGTCGAGGATGATTTCGAGGTGCAGCTCGCCCATGCCGGCGAGAATGGTCTGGCCGGTGTCCTGATCGGTCTTGACGCGGAGCGTGGGATCCTCGGCGACGAGGCGCTGGAGCGCGACGCCGAGCTTTTCCTGGTCGCCCTTGGAATTGGGCTCGATCGACATGGCAATGACGGGCTCGGGGAAGGACGGCGGTTCGAGCCGGATATCAAAGTCTTCGTCGCAAAGGGTGTCGCCGGTGATCACTTCCTTGACGCCGACGAGGGCGCAGATGTCGCCGGAGTAGCCGACTTCGATTTCCTCGCGGTCCATCGCGCGCATGAGCACCAGGCGGGAGCAGCGTTCGGAGCGGCGGGTGCGGGGATTGTAGAGGGACATGCCGCGCACGATCTTGCCGGTGTAGACGCGGTAAAAGACCAGACGGCCGACGAACGGGTCGTTCCACAGCTTGAAGACCAAGCCGGCGAGCTTGCCCTTGTCCTCGACGACGGCCTCGACGGGCTTCCCGTCGCTGTCCTGGCCCTGCATGGGGGGCAGGTCGAGGGGATTGGGCAGATAGTTGACGACGCAATCGAGGAGACGCTGCACGCCCTTTTTCTTGAAGGCGGAACCGGGGATGACGCCGTAGAATTTCATCGAGATCGTCGCCTTGCGGACGGCGAGGATGAACTCTTCCGTGGTGATGGTCTCGCCGTTGAGGTACTTCTCGGCAATGACATCGTCGAAGTCGGAGACGGCCTCGAGCAGTTTCTCGCGGTATTCCCTGGCCTGCGCGGCGTACTCGGCGGGAATCTCGGTCGTGATGGGGGCGAGGCCGAGCGGATCCTTGGTCTCGTCGAAGATGTAGGCCAGGTTCTGCACGAGGTCGATCAGCCCGGAGAAGTTCTCCTCCTTGCCGATCGGGATGTAGAGCGGGTGGGCGTTGGCCTTGAGCTTCTCGCGCATCTCGGAGACCGCGCGGTAGAAGTCGGCGCCGGTGCGGTCCATCTTGTTGACGAACGCGATGCGCGGGACGCCGTACTTGTTGGCCTGGCGCCAGACGGTTTCGGATTGGGGCTGGACCCCGGCGACGGCGCAGAACACGGCGACGGCGCCATCGAGTACGCGCATGGAGCGTTCCACCTCGGCGGTGAAGTCAACGTGCCCGGGGGTGTCGATGATATTGACGCGCTGTTTGATGCCTTTCCACGGGCCGAAGGAGGCGTTCCAGGCGCAGGAGATGGCGGCGGCGGTGATGGTGATGCCGCGCTCGCGTTCCTGCTCCATCCAGTCGGTCACCGTGGTGCCCTCATGGACTTCGCCCATCTTATGGACGGCGCCGGAGTAGAAAAGAATGCGTTCGGTGGTGGTCGTCTTGCCGGCGTCGATGTGCGCGGCGATGCCGATGTTGCGCGTCCATTCCAAGGGGAACGGGCGCTCCTTGGCGTTGGCCGGGGAGACCTTGGCCTTATCGGTGACGACAGTGATCTGGGGAGCGGAGGCGGACATTGCGGCGGCTCCTTACCAGCGGAGATGGGCGAAGGCGCGGTTGGCCTGCGCCATCTTGTGGGTATCTTCCTTCTTCTTCACGACCGAGCCCGTGTTGTTGTAGGCGTCGATGATTTCGGAGGCGAGGGCTTCGCGCATGGCGATGCCCTTGCGGCCGGTGGCGGCGTCGACGATCCAGCGGAGGGCGAGCGATTCCTGGCGCTCGAAGGAAATTTCGACGGGGACCTGGTAGGTGGCGCCACCGACGCGGCGGCTCTTCACTTCCAGCTTGGGGCGGGCGTTCTCGAGGGCGCCCATCAGCAGATCGACCGGATCGCCCTTTTGCAGCTTCTCGCTGACCTTCTCGAAGGCGCCGTAGACGACGCGCTCGGCGATCGTCTTCTTGCCGCTCTTCATGATGACATTGATGAGGTGGGTCACCAGGCCGCTGTTGTAGCGGGCATCAGGGGTGACGGCACGGTGCGTGGCTCTGCGACGACGAGACATGGTGGGAAAGAACGAGGGTTACTTGGCGGCCTTCGGGCGTTTGACGCCGTACTTGGAACGGGAACGGCGGCGCTTTTCGACGCCGGTGGCGTCGAGGGTGCCGCGGACAATGTGGTAGCGG
>CAISJA010000100.1 GCA_903885525.1 uncultured Opitutaceae bacterium | reverse complement strand
CGGGTGAGGACCATGAACATCTGCTCGGTGGTGGTGTTCTGGGCTTCGTCGAGGATGACGAAGGCGTTGGCGAGGGTGCGTCCGCGCATGTAGGCGAGCGGGGCGATTTCGATGACGCCTTTCTCGGTGAGGCGTGCGATATCCTCGGCATCGAGCATATCGTGGAGCGCGTCGTAGAGCGGGCGGAGGTAGGGCAGGATCTTTTCGCGGAGATCGCCGGGGAGGAAGCCGAGTGTCTCCCCCGCCTCGACGGCGGGGCGGGTGAGCACGATGCGCTGCACCTGGTTTTTGAGCAGGGCCGACACCGCGGCGGCCATGGCGAGGTAGGTCTTGCCGGTGCCGGCGGGGCCGATGCCGAAGACGACCGGATTTTTCTGAATGGCCTGCAGGTAGAGTTTCTGGCCGATGGTTTTCGGGACGATGCTCTTCCGTTTTGTGGCGAGGACGAGCGGCTCGGCGAAGAGGAGGCGCAGGCGGTCCGGCCCGTCCTCGCCGGCAAAGGTCCCGAGCAGGCGCACGAAGTCGGGTGGGCGGAGGTCGAGCCCCTGGGTGCGGCCTTCGTTCAGCAGGGTGAAAAAGAGGCCGGCGCGGGCGACCGCATCAGCGGAGCCGTCGATCTGCAGCCAGTCGTCACGCGCGACGAGGCGGACGGAGAGCCGTTGCTCGACGAGGGCGAGGTTGGCCTCGTCCTGGCAATAGAGCAGACCGGGCTGGCGGAGATTCGGGAAGCGGAGGGTCGAGGAGGCGGGCACTGCGGGCAGGAAGGGCGGGGCGTGAGGCGGAGGGAAAGGGAGAGCCGAAGCCGGGGTCGGAAGGATCGAGGGGGGGGGCGTGAAAGTGGTTCGGGCAAGGAAACCGGCGGTGCCGGGGAGAGGGAGGCCGACGGGGCGGGAGATCAGGCGGAGGGGAAGAGGCGGTCGGCCGTGGTGCGGAGCTGGCGGTACATGGTGGCGAGGGACTCGGGCAGGACGCGGGTTTCGCCGATGACGGGCATGAAGTTGGTATCGCCGGCCCAGCGCGGGACGATGTGGCAGTGGAGGTGCCCGATGCTGCCGCCGGCGGCCGGTCCGAGGTTGAAGCCGACGTTGAAGGCGTTGGGCTGGAGGGCGGCGCAGAGGATCTCCTCGGCGCGGATGATTTCGTCCATCAGGTCGGCCCGCTCGGCGGCGTCGAGGGCGGGCAGATCCTGGACCGCGCGGTAAGGCACGGCCATGAGGTGGCCGGCGTTGTACGGATAGCGGTTGAGGAGGAGGTAGGAGCAGCGGCTGCGGTGGATGATCAGCGCCTTGGCATCGTCGCCCAGCGCGGGCAAGTTGGCAAAGAGGTTGCCGCCTTCCGGGAGGCGCGGGGCCTTGATGTATTCCATCCGCCAGTAGGCGTGCAGGTGTTCCATGTTTCTGCGGGAAGGTGGGTGGTGGTGGCGGGGATGTCAAAGCACGGATTGGCCGCGCCGAGGGTAAGGGCGGAATCCGGCCGGGGATCAGCCGGACGGCGGGCGTGGGGGCGGGCGCGGACCGTGGTGGAAGCTGCCGCGGGAGGCGTCGTGAGCTGGTCCTCCGGCCCGGCCCGTCCGCCCCGAAGCGGCCAACCGGGCCGGCGGGCAAAAGTCAGCGGTGGGGTGTAAGCGGACTTGCGCCGGCTGGGGCGGCGGCTTTGCTCGGGGGAGTGACTTCCGCCCCCAGCATCGTGCCCAGGCCACCGGCCAACTTTCTGGCCGCGCTCGGACTGTCCGGCGGGTTCATGGCATTCGTGGCTTGGGACCAGTCGCATTGGTGGCGGGTGAAGGACGATTATTCCTTCGGCTGGCTGGTGCCGCTGTTCACCGCCTATGTGGTCTATGAGCGTTGGCCGCAGGTGCTGGGGCGGTTGCGGGAGGCCGGGGTGGCGCCGGCCGGTCCGCGCTGGGTGCGGTTGACGCTGACGCTGCTGGCGGGGACCGGGCTGGCCGGCGGGGCGCTGTTTTTTCTGCTGGGGGCGTTTTACCGGGCGGGGGCGGGCACGTCGCAGCCCGGGACATTGGCGCTGACGTGCGGGATGGCGGCCATCGTGCTGCCGCTGATTTTCTTCAATGTGCCGACGGGCGGACCGGCGGGGGCGCCCGGTGCGCCGGCGGGCACGGCGGCGCGGCCGGGCCTGTTGGCCGAGCCGCGTTTCCGGGTCGCCGTGCTCTTTCTCTTTCCCGTGCTGATCTGGATGATCTCCGCCCCGCTGGTCTCGGCGATGGAGTCAGCGGTCAGTCTCTTCCTGCTGCGCAAGGTGGTGACGGTGGTGGCATTCAGCTTTGAACTGCTCGGCTACACGATCGAGCAGCAGGGCAATGTGCTGGTGCTGCCGAAGGGGTCGGTCGGGGTGGCCGATGCGTGTTCGGGCATCCGCTCGCTCACCGCCTGCCTGTTTGCCGGCTCATTCCTCGGCTCCGTATTTTTCGACCGGTTCTGGAAAAAGGTTTTCCTGGTCGTGGCCTCGATGGGGTTTGCGTTTGGGATGAATCTGCTGCGCAGCCTGTTTCTGACGGGCTGGGCCTACGCCTACGGTCCGGAGGCCATCAGCGGAACGGTGCACGACACCGCCGGCTACGCCGTGCTGGTGCTCACCTGCGCCGGACTGCTGTTGCTGGTGCCGGTGCTGAATCTCAACATCGAGTTGAAGACGGACAGGGCAGGGGGAACGCCCGGCGAGGCGCCCGCCCCGGTCGAACCGTCCGGCGAGGCGTGAGATCGGGGCAGGGTGGACCCGGCGGGGAGGCAGCCTTTCTCTCTGCCGGCAGGGCGCACCCGTACGCGGCGGAGGGGGAGGCGAGCCGAGGTTTGGGCAGAGGGCTGGGTTTTTTGCCATCACGGCTTGGCGGCCGGGGCCGGGGGGGCGGGCTGTTCGGCGGGCACGGAGATGAACTCGTGGACCTTGGCGGGATCGAGGTATTGCCGGGCGAGGGCGGTCAGCTCGGCGGCGGTGATGGCGGCGGTATCGGCGAGGCGGTCGCGGCTCCAGTTGAGGCGTTCGGGCTGCTCCTGGGCGGCGGCCAGCACGTTGGCGAGCCAGTAGGGGTTGGTGCGGAGGGATTGTTTGACGGCGGTGAGGGCGGGCTGCTTGGCGCGGTCGAGTTCGTCGTCGGTCACGCCGTGAGCGTGGAGGTCGGCGGCGACGGCGCGGATGGCATCGGCGATGGCGCGGGCCTGGTCGGGGGCGACCGTGCACTGGGCCATGAGGTAGCCGAAGCCGCGGAAGGCGTCGCTGAGGCTGGCGCCGGCCTGGGGCGAGTAGGTGCCGCCCAGTTGTTCGCGGATCCTGACGCGCAGGCGGTCGTCGAGCACGGCGGCGAGCAGGTTCAACCGGCGGGCAACATGGACGTCGCGGCTGTCGGTGGCGGGCCAATAGAGGGTGACGAGGCCCTTGGGGATTTCCGTTGGGATGGCATAGCGCCGGGCGAGCGGGGCGGCCGGGAAGGCGGCCTGCCGTTCGGTGCCGTAGGCCGGCTTGGCGGTGCGGGCCGGGAGGCTGCCGAAGGTGCCGGCCACGGCGGCGACGGCGGCGGCGGGATCGAAATCGCCCGCGACGGCGATTTCCAGCGGGCCGCGGGTGAATTCCGGGGTGAGCCAGGCCTGCATCTCACCGAGGGACCGGGCGGCGAGGGCGGGGAGCGGCGGCAGTCCGAAACGAGGGTCGCCGGCGGCGAGGAGGCGCGGCACCTCGGTCTGCAGCGGTCCCTCGACGGTGCGGGCGAGGCGGGTGTAGAACGGCCCGAGGTTGCGCTGGATCTGGTGGAGGGCCTCCGGCCGGTAGCCGGGATCGGTGAGGTAGGCGCAGAGGAGTTGGAGCTGGAGCGTCAGGTCGGTCTTGTCGGTGACGCCGCCGAAGACAAAGGCGTCGTTGGCGACGGCGAAGGTGCTGCCGACGGTGTGCCCGGCGAGCAGGCGCTGCAGCTCGTCGGCGTCGTGCTTGCCGAGGCCGCCGAGGAGGAGGGTGTTGCTGGCGAGGAAATCCAGGCCGGTCAGGCCGGACGGCAGAGTGAGCTTGCCGCCGCCGACGCGGACGCTGATCCGGACGCGGCCGGCCTCGAAGTCGGTCGGCTTGAGATTGAGGCGGACGCCGTTCTGGAAGGTCAGCTCGGTGAGGCCGAGATCAGGGATTTCCGTGCGGGTGGCGATCGCCCCCGCCGCGCCGAAGTCGGTATAGGCGAAGGCGGTGCCAGCGGTCCTGGCCGGCGGCTGCAGCGCCACGGCGTGGCTGGCCGCGTAGGCGGCGGTGATCTGCTGGTCGGCGTGGTCGAGCTGCAGGTTGCCGGTGACGAAGATGCGCCGGCCCAGCTGGTCCGACCAGGCCTCGCGCAGGGCGGCGGCGCAGTCGGCAATGGTGAGCTTGGCGAGGGCCGGGGCAAACAGAGCGAGTTCGGTGGAGGGGTGGGTGAAGACGATGCGGTCGATGAAGGATTCGACCAGTTCACCGGCGAGCTGGCCGGACTGGCGGGTGGCGGCGGAGCTCACCGCCTGGGCGAGTTCGTTGCGTTCGTTGGCGACGGCCTCCTGTAGTTCAGCCGGCTGGAAGCCGAACTGGAGGGCGCGACGCAGCTCCTGTTCGCCGACGGCCAGGGCGGCCTGCCACTGTTCGGGCTTGCAGGTCAGTTCGACGGAGGTGTTGCGGAAGAAATGGTATTGCTCGGTGGCGCCGACCATGCCGTTGAGGAAGGCGGCACCGTCCTGCTTGGCGAGGATGGAGAAGCGGCGGTTGAGCATGCGCAGGGCGAGGGAGCGCGGCAGGTACTTGAGGCGGGTGGCGGCAGTGTCGGGCTCGTCGTGGTAGGGGCTGACCGTCTCGATGGACAAGTGCACGGCGGGGGCGTCGGGCTCCGGCAGAAAACGGGTGCTCAGGGCGGCGGAGGCACCGATGCGGCCGAGGCTGGGGGCGGGACGGGCGTCGGCGCGGGCCTTGAGCGGGGCGAGGGCGGCCCGGAGCTGGCCCTCGACCGCGGCGGGATCAAAGTCGCCCACCGCCACGACGGTGATCAGCTCGGGGCGGTACCAGGCATCGTAGAAGTCGGCCAGGGGGGCGCGGGGCGCCGCGGTGATGATCTCCTGGAGGCCGATGGGCAGGCGCTGCGGGAGGCGCGATTCGGGGAGGAGGTATTCCATTTCGCCGACGAACTGCCGGTAGGCCACGGAGTCCCGGGCGCGTTTTTCGCTCAGAATGATGCCGCGTTCCTTGTCGATCGACGCCGGCTCGAGGAGCAGGCCGCCGCCGTAGTCCGCGAAAAGGGTAAAGGCTTGGGCCAGGGTCTCGGGCCTGGTGTCGGGCAGCTCGAGCATATAGACAGTGCGGTCGAAGCTGGTGAAGGCGTTGGTGTCGCCGCCGAAGCTCATGCCCAGGCGTTGAAAGTATTCGACGAGGGTGCCGGGGGCGAAATGAGTGCTCCCGTTGAAGGCGAGGTGTTCGAGGAAATGGGCGAGTCCGCGTTGGTTATCGGCCTCATGCAGGGAGCCGGCCGCGACGGCAAAGCGGAGGCTGGCGCGGCCCTTGGGCTCGCGGTTGGGGAGGAGGGCATAGCGCAGACCGTTGTCGAGCCGGCCCCAGATGACGGCGGGGTCGACCGGCAGATCGGACTGGGCGAAGGGCAGGCCTTCGGGCGGCGCGGACCGGAGCAGGCCGGAGGCCAGCAGGGCCAGGAGCAGCAGTGTGCGGAGCAGGGGGGCGGGGCGGAGATACATGGTGGGAGCGGAGGGGGCTGCCGTCTGTCCCGAGGCGGCGGATCGGGCCGATAGTCCCGGAAGCGGCAGGCAGGTCAAGCCCGCGGGGCCGCGCCGAGGCTGACTTTGGGATGGCCAAATGCGCGGGGCACTTGCTTGCTTGGGTGCACCCATGAAAGCCAAACGCCAGCGCCAGCGCCCGGAGGACATCAATGCCGCCCTCGCCCGGAAAAAAGGGCCGGTGTCGCGCTACCTAGCGCAGCATTACCGGCACTTCAACGCCGCCGCGCTGTTGGATGCGGCCAAGGGTTACGAGGCGCACCTGGCGGCGGGCGGGCAGATGCTGGTGACGCTGGCCGGCGCGATGTCCACCGCCGAGCTGGGCCTCAGTCTCGCCGAGATGATCCGGCAGGGGAAGGTCGGCGCCATCGTCTGCACGGGAGCCAATCTCGAAGAGGACATCTTCAACTTGGTGGCCCATGATTATTACGAGCGGGTGCCGCATTACCGCCACCTCACGGCCGGCGACGAGCAGGCGCTGCTCGACCGGCACATGAACCGCGTGACCGACACCTGCATCCCCGAGGGCGAGGCGATGCGCCGGATCGAGGCGGCCGTGGCGGCGGAGTGGGTCGCGGCCGACCGGGCCGGCGAACGCTACTTTCCCCATGAGTTCATGTACAAGATTCTCCGCTCGGGGAAATTGAAAAAACTCTACCAGATCGACCCGAAAAACTCCTGGATGCTGGCCGCCTGCGAGCGCGACCTCCCCATCATCGTGCCTGGCTGGGAGGATGCCACGCTCGGCAACATGTATGCCGGCCGCGTCATCACCGGCGAGATCAGGAATGTGCACACTGTCCGCACCGGCATCGAATATATGGCTTGGCTGGCTGACTGGTACACGAAGAGCGCGAAGACGTTGCGGCATGGCGCGGGCTCGGTCGGGTTCTTCCAGATCGGCGGCGGCATCGCCGGCGATTTTCCCATCTGCGTCGTGCCGATGTTGCACCAGGACCTCGGGCGGACCAACGTGCCGCTCTGGGGCTATTTCGCCCAGATCAGCGATTCGACCACGAGCTATGGCAGCTATTCCGGCGCGGTGCCCAACGAAAAAATCACCTGGGGGAAGCTCGGGCAGAAGACGCCAAAGTTCATCGTCGAGTCCGACGCCACCATTGTCGCCCCGCTGATTTTCGCGTGGGTGCTCGGGCAGTGAGGAACGCCGTGCAGCTGCCGGGTATGGGGCACGCCAGGACGCCGCGTCCGGCGGGCAGTCCCTCCGCTCGATTTGTCTAAGGTCTCCGACGAAACCCTGCTGTGATCTGGCTGTACCGCACCCTTTTTCTTCCCCTGCTGCTTTTCGCCGCTCCCTATTACCTGTGGCGGATGCGGCGGCGCGGCGGG
>CAISJA010000099.1 GCA_903885525.1 uncultured Opitutaceae bacterium | reverse complement strand
GTCCGTTCCCGGGCGGATGGCCGTGGCGGCGGTGTTGCGGATCCAGAGCGGGGCGCGTGAGCCGGCGGCGCGCACCTGCGTGAGCAGGGCGCGGTAGGCGCCGGTGGCGTGGGTGGCGACGGCCGGGTTGGAGAAGCCGGACAGGGTGAGGATGAGGTCCTCGTCACCCAGGGCGCGCAACACGTCGGACCAAGCGGTCTCGGCCGGATCGAGGTCAGCGGCCAGGAGGTGACCGTGGCGGCGGGCGAGGGCGAGGAATTCGCCGAACAAGGCGGTTTCTCCGGCGGTAAACCGGCGGACGAGGAGGACTTTCGATTTTCGATTCTCGATTTTCGATTCCACTTCCGCCGCGGTGAGCGCAGCACTCAGTTCCAGCACGGGGAACCAGCCCGGCGACTGGATGGCGGCAAACTGGGCGAGGGCAGTGTCGATCTCCTCTCCGCTGGCGACAGGGACCAGTAGTCCTTCGGGTGGAGTTTCCTTGAGCGCAGGCGAAGCAAGTTGGCGCAGGGTCTCGGGCCACGCGGCGATCGACCCGGCGCGCACGATCACGCGCGGCGGCTGCTCGACGCCGGCGCGGCAGTTGGGGGAGAGTTCCACCGGGACCGACTCCCGGCGGACGAAGCGGAAGGGGTCGATGCCGTCGGCGGCGCAGGGCCGGAAGGCGCAGGCCGAGGGCGGCGGGCCCAGGCCCCGGCCGGCTTCCGGCTCCGGGCCCGCGGCTTGGGCCGGGCCGGAGGCGGCGGTCCAGAGGGACATGGCCTTGTCGGCGAGGGCGCGGGCAACGGGGATTTCGTACACCGAGTCCTCGGTGAGGGAGACCCGGATGGTGTCGCCCAGGCCGTCGAGCAGGAGGCTGCCGATGCCGATGGCGCTCTTGATGCGGCCGTCCTCGCCGTCGCCGGCCTCGGTCACGCCGAGATGGAGCGGGTAGGGCCGGTGGGCGGCATCCATCCGCTCGACGAGCAGGCGGTAGGCCTGGATGACGACCTTGGGGTTGCTCGACTTCATCGAGAGCACGAGTCCGAGGAAACCGTGCGATTCGGCGATGCGGACGAATTCCAGCGCGCTCTCGACCATGCCGAGCGGAGTGTCGCCGTAGCGGTTCATGATGCGGTCGGAGAGGGAGCCGTGGTTAGTGCCGAGGCGGAGGGAGCGCCCGAGGGCCCGGGCGCGGAGGACGAGCGGGCTGAAGGCCTGGTGCAGCCGTTGCATTTCGTTGTCATAGTCGGCGTCGGTGTATTCCTTGACGGCGAATTTCTTCTTGTCGGCGTAGTTGCCCGGGTTGATGCGCACCTTTTCGACGTGCTCGATGGCTTCCATCGCCGCGGTGGGCAGGAAGTGGATGTCGGCGACCAGCGGGATGTGGCCGAAACCGGCGGCGGTGAACTGCGCGCGGATGTCCTGCAGGCAGCGGGCGGCGGGGACATTGGGGGCGGTGATGCGGATGATTTCACAGCCCGCCTCGGCGAGGGCGATCGACTGGCGCACCGTGGCGGCGACGTCCTGCGTGTCGCTCGTGGTCATCGACTGGATGCGGACGGGATTTTGAGCGCCGAGGCCGACAGCCCCGGCCATGACCTCGACGGTGCGGCGGCGGATGGTGTGGGTGCGGGAGGCGCAGTAGGACATGGTGGGGGACAGTACCAATAATCAAGTGCCAGGGAGTCAAGTAACAGGGATCATGACCAACTGGCAAGGGGCGCCACAGTCCTGGCCCTTGTCCCTTGGGCCGTGCTACTTCGCAGGGGTGGCCTGTTTCTGCACCTCGGCGGCCTCCTTGGCCCGGGACTCGGGCTGGGCGTCGCGCATCCAGCGCCGGATGTCGCCGAAGACCGTCACATAGATGATCATGACAACGAGCAGGAGGGCGAAGATGCTCTGGGCGGTGGCGATGAAATGGGGCGGAAGGGCCCGGCCCCGGAGGCGGCCGACCGTCGCGAACAGCATCTGTCCGCCATCGAGGATGGGCAGGGGCAGGAGGTTGAAGACGGCTAGGTTGACATTCACCAAAATGGCAATCCAGACGACGTAGCGGATGCCGGCCTCGGAGGCATCCCAGAAGATTTTCCCGATTCCCACCGGGCCGCTGAGCTTGGAGACATTGATGTCGGAGTGGGGCTGGAGCAGGCTCCAGAGGGTGCGGAAGGTCATCGTGACCTGGCTCCAGACCTGCCCGAAGGGGTTGGGGTGGACCAGTCCGGAACGGGTGCGGAAGGCGGCGCCGAAGATGCCGCCGGCTTCCGCCGGGTGGTCAGCCGGGATGAGCACCGTGAGAGGGTTGGCCCCCCGCCGGATGGTCAGCCGATGCGCGGCAGCGGGCCGGGTCTGGAGGGCGTCGCTCAGGGTGATGAGATTGAGCAAGGGTTGGTCATCGAGGGCGGTGAGCTGGTCGTCCGCCTGCAAGCCCAGCCGGGCGGCGAAGGATTTTTCCGGAACGAGGGCGAGGATCGGAGTGTAGGCGGCGAGGATGCCGACCTTGCGGACATTCTCCTCGGTGACGAGGCGGGGATGCACCGTGAGGTCGAGCAACCTGCCCTCGCGCTCGACCGTGAAGATCGCCTCGCGCCGTCCGTCGCCGGTGACGCCGGCGCTCGTGACTAGGGTTTGGAGCAGATCGGGCCAGTCGGCGACGGCGGTGCCGTCGATGGCGCGAATGGTGTCGCCCACCTTCAATCCCGCCTCGGCGGCCGGGCTGGTGACGGTGCGGCCATCGGGCAGGGTCAGGGTGGCGGACACATAGCCGATGCGGGTGGTGGAAAGCTCCTCGCTGGTTGGCTGGCCGGCGAGCCAGAGGATGGTGGCGAGGGCGAAGGCGAAGAGGAGGTTGAAGCACGCGCCGGCGGCGAAGACGCTCATCTTGGTGGTGTACGTCACCGGCGGCAGCCGGGTGACGTCGGAAGTGGCGTCGCCCTCGCGCCGGCCCAGGTCGGCCAGCTGCGGGAGGAGCACAT
>CAISJA010000098.1 GCA_903885525.1 uncultured Opitutaceae bacterium | reverse complement strand
GCCGCGGACGACGACCCGTTCCATGTAGGAAACTTCCTCTTTCACGATAGTTCCGGGGTTGTGGTTGAAACTGCTGCGGACTTCAAAGATGACGCCGTATTTCTTGGCAAACTCGACGGAGCGCGACTGCATGACCTTCGATCCCTGCGAGGCGAGTTCCAGCATCTCGTCGTAGCTGATCTCCTCGAGTTTGCTCGCGTTCTTCACGATGCGCGGGTCGGCGGTGTAGACGCCGTCGACATCGGTGTAGATCTCGCATTTGTCGGCGCGCAGGGCGGCGGCCAGGGCGATGGCGGTGAGGTCGGAGCCGCCGCGGCCGAGCGTGGTGATCTGGCCGTGTTCATTCATGCCTTGGAAGCCGGCCACGATGGCGACTTTGCCGGCCATGACGTCGGCCCGGAGCGCCGTGGGGACGATGCTCGTGATCTTGGCCTTGGTGTGGATGAGGTCGGTCACGATGCCCGCCTGGGCCCCGGTGTAGGAGACGGCGGGGATGCCGAGCGCATGGAGGGCCATGGCGGTGAGCGCAATCGTCTCCTGCTCGCCCACGGCCAGCAGCATGTCGAGTTCCCGGGTGTCGGGGCGCGGATTGACCGCCTTGGCCCGGGCGAGCAATTCGTTGGTCACGCCGGCGCGGGCGGAGACCACGACGACGAGCTGATGCCCCTGCTCGCGCGCGACCTTGATGCGGGCGGCGACGTTCTTGATGCGGTCGACATCGCCGACCGAGGTGCCGCCGTATTTCTGGACGATGAGTGCCATAATTCCAAAGGTAGAAAATGAGGACTGAGCCGGGGCTTAGGCAAGGCACGACTCCGTGCCGTGCGTCATAGTCCGGCGGGGGCGCGCCCCGTCCGGATTCAGCCGCCGGCGTCCGGTTTTCTGTCTCCGGTTGCCGGCGGGCTGGATTTTCGGGCAAACCGGTTTTCGGTGCCGTTCCGCAGGCGGCGAAGGTTATCCCGGTGCCGGAAGATGACGAAGGCGCCGATGAGCGTCACCACCAGGTTCAAGGGCAGCGGGTAGCCGAGCAGCCACCCGGCGGCCGGCACGGCGACAGCGGCCAGGATCGACCCGAGTGAGACATACCGGGTGGTGTAGAACGCCATCACCCACACGAGCCCGCCGAGCAGGCAGGCTGCGGGCACGAGGACGAGGAGACCCCCGGCCGCCGTGGCCACGCCCTTGCCGCCCTTGAAACGGGTGAAGCAGGAGAAGGAGTGGCCCAAGATGGCCGCCAGCAGCCCCGCCAAGCTGCGCAGTTTCCAGTCCGGCAGGTCAGGAGCAGTCAGGAAGCCCACCCAGCCCGCCGCCACCGCGCCCTTGACGGCGTCGAGGGCGAAGACGGTGTTGCCCGCCCGAGCCCCCAAGACCCGTTTGACGTTGGTCGCGCCGGGATTTCCGCTTCCCGCCTTGAAGATGTCCACCCCATGCGCCCGAGCCACGAGATAGCCAAAAGGCAAGGCGCCGAGCAGATAGCCGGCCAGAGTGGGTGCGAGGTAGGCGCTGAAAGACATTGAAGTGGGACCGGGCGAAGCCTGTCGGCGCGGGTCGCCGGAGGTCAACAGCTTTGCTCCGGCGCCCGCCCAGCCTGCCTCGCCCCCCCCTCACCGGCCGGCCCTCGGGCGGGCGGGCCAGGCCGGGCTCACTTCAGCTTCAGGCGGAGGACCTGGGTTTCACCCCCGCGGCTGGCGAGGAGCACAAATTCACGGCGGGTCGGATCGGCTTCCAGCCCGGTCAGGCGCTCCACCGCCTCGGCGTAGGTGTGGATCTCCTGGCCGTCGATCTCGCGGATCCAATCGTCGGGCCGCAAACCGGCCAGGTCGGCGGGGCCATTGGGCTTGAGGAAGTGCACGATCACGCCCCCGCGGTCGGCGGCCCGGGTGCGGTTGGCGATGGTGTCAAGCGCCAGGAATTCGCGGATGGTGAAGCCGAGCTGCTCAAAGTAGTGCCGGGTGGCCTCGCGCACCATTTTGGGTTCGTCGCCCAGCGTAACCTTGATGTCGCTCCGGTCCGGGCCGCGCAGGACGGTGAGGGTCAGGACATCGCCAGGGCGATGGCGGAGGATTTCCTGCCCGAAGTAGCCGAGGACGGCGCGGTCGGGCTTGAAACGCGGCAGCGGCCGGCCATCCAGGGCGAGCACGATGTCGCGATCCTGCAGGCCGGCGAGGGCGGCGGGGCCGCCCTCGAAGAAATCGCTGACCACCACGCCGGACTGCATTTCCAGACGCAGCAGTTTGCCCACCTCGGGGTCCACCGGCTGCAGGCCGTAGATGCCGATCCAGGCGATGGGCCGGCCGTCGGGACGGGCGGGGATGCGGCTGAGATTGGGCAGTACCTCCGAGGCGAGGAGCACGACGCTGCTCTCCTCGACGTTGACGAGCAGGACGGGTGCACCGTTCTGGCCGCGGGAGAACATCAGGAAATTCTGGCCGAAGGAATTCTGGGCGAGGCCGATGAAGCGCCCGCTGCGGTCGAACACCGGCAGGCCCGGGCCGGCCACCTCCTGCGCCGCGATGGCGGTCTCGTTTGGCAGGCGCGAGATGAGCGCGAGCCGGGAGCTCAGGACGTAGGGCATGAAATCCTCCTCGCGGTTGCGCAGGCCGATGCCCCAGACCTCGTCGTCGAGCCGGGGCGCGGGCGTGCCCGGCGGGGCGAAGCGCGCGATGGGCACGAGGAGCGGGCGCAGGCGCGGCTCGACGCGGACGTAGTGCCAACCGGTGTAGGCGTCCTGCCCCAGGTATTCGGCGGAGTACTCCTCGCCGCTGCCGGGGGTGAAGGCCTTGAAGTTGCGCAACTGGTCGTTGGCCAGGCCCGGTGAGATGGCGCTGCCCGGCAACACGACGGTGCCTTGATCGTCGATGACCGTGCCGAGAACGGTGTTGGGCCGGCGGTCGGTCTCGGTTTGCACGACAAATTCGATGGCGACGACGCAGGGGAGGCGTTCCTTGAGCAGTTCGGGGACCGTGGCCGCACGCAGGGCCGGCAGGAACAAGCCCAAGCCGAGCAAAACCGTGTTCAGGATCTGCCGGTGGAGGCCGGAAAAACGAGAACCGCCCGCGAGGGGGAGCGCACGGCGGCCCTGGTGGCGCATGGGCGCGGTCGGGGTGCGGACGGGCGGCACCGGGAATGATCGGGCACAGGGGAAGCAACGGCTCATGGCTTGAAAACGTAGAGGGAGACACGGCGGTCGCGCCTGGCTTCCACCAGCACCGGGGCCGGCGTCTGCTCAAACGTGCGGTAGAGGCCGCGCAGACTGTCGAGCCCGACGACGGGGGTGCCGCCGATCCGCGTGATAATGTCGCCGCGCTCGAGGCCGGAGAGGGCCGCCGGGTACCCGGGCAGCGCGCCGATGACGAGCACGCCGGAGGAATCGACGAGCTGGTTGTCGCGGGCGTAGGCGCGAGAGACCTTGCGCACGCTCAGGCCCCATTTCTCGAACGCCGCCTCCTCGCCCACATGGCTCTCCAGTTTTTCGGTGACCGCGCCCAGCTCCAGCAGCTTGGAGCCGCGTTTCACGCCCAGCTTCACCGGCGAGCCCACGGGCAGGCTGGCAATGGTGTTGAGAATGGGCGCGAGCTGCTCGGCGAAACGGCCGTCGAGCTTCTGGCCGTTCAGGGTGAGGATGACATCGCTCGGACGCAGGCCGGCCCGGGCGGCGGGCGAAGCGGTGTCAACATGGTCGACGAGCACGCCGGTGTTGACCGCGAGGGCGTAGTTTCTCTCCAGGTCCTGCAGTTCGCGCAGGCGGAGACCCAGATAGCTGCGTGTGACCGCGCCCTGGGCCACGAGGGTGTCCGCCACCCGGCGCGCGACGTTGGCGGGGATGGCAAAGCCGAGCCCCTCCGCCCCGATGTAGGCGCGGGAGTTGATGCCGACCACCTCGCCGTCCTCGGTGACGAGCGGGCCGCCGCTGTTGCCCGGGTTGATGGCGGCATCGGTCTGCAACCAATTGTTGAAGAAACCGGTCTCGTAGCCCTCCACGCCATTGACGTCGGAGTAGGGCCGGGTGTTGTTGGAAATGATGCCGCGAGTGACGGTGCGGGTCCGGCCATAGGGCGTGCCAACGGCATAGACCGTCTCCCCCGGAAAGAGCCGGTCGGAATCGCCGAACTCGGCGCTGGTGAAGGCGAGTTTGCGCCGCTTTACGTCGTCGAGGTCGAGCCGGAGCACGGCGAGGTCGGTCCAGTGGTCCCAGCCGACCAGCCGGGCGTTGACCCGCTCAAGGTTGGAGAGGGTGACGGTGATTTCGAAGGCCGGCGGGCCGGCGACATGGGCGTTGGTCAGGATGAGGCCGTCCTTGGAGATGATGACGCCGGAGCCAATGCCGCCGGTGGGGCGCTGCGCGCCGTCCTCGAAGGTGATCTCGTGAACCTCGATCATCACCACCGCGTCGAGCAGGCGGTTGAAGCCCCGGCTGACCCCCGCGGCGAAGGCGGTGGTCGCGGTCGCAGCCAGGGCAAGGCCGAGCAGCGCCAGGCTGCGGAGCAGGGTTGACGGTGCGGTTGATTGTCGCAAAGTGGCGGATTTCACGAAATGGCAGCTACCAATTCCAAAGAATACGAGTTTCTCAAGATCGAGCCACATTGGCAGAGAATCTGGGAGGAAACCAAGGCGTTTCGCGCCGGAGACGACACCTCCCGCCCGAAATATTACATCCTGGACATGTTTCCGTATCCCTCCGGGGCGGGGCTGCACATCGGCCACCCCGAGGGCTACACCGCCACCGACATCCTGGCCCGCTACAAGCGCGCCCGCGGCTTCAACGTGCTGCACCCCATCGGCTGGGACGCGTTCGGCCTGCCCGCCGAGCAGCATGCCGTGAAGACCGGTACGCATCCCGCGACCAACACCCGACAAAACATCGCCAACTTCCGCCGCCAAATCAAGGCCCTCGGATTTTCTTATGACTGGGATCGCGAAGTCGACACCACCGACCCGGCCTACTTCCGCTGGACGCAGTGGATCTTCCTGCAGCTGTTCCGGAAGGGCCTCGCCTATGTGGACGAGCGGCCCGTGTGGTGGTGTCCGGAGCTGCGCACCATCCTCGCCAACGAGGAGGTTGTCGACGGACGGTCGGAGGTCGGCAATTTCCCGGTCGAGCGCCGCAACCTCCGCCAGTGGGTGTTGCGCATCACGGCCTATGCCGAATCGCTGCTCGACGGCCTGAAGGCGGTCGACTGGCCCGATTCGACCAAGCGCATGCAGGAAGCCTGGATCGGCCGCAGCGAGGGCGCGGAGGTGCTGTTCGG
>CAISJA010000097.1 GCA_903885525.1 uncultured Opitutaceae bacterium | reverse complement strand
TCGGCTTCTACCTCATCAGCGACGGCAGCCCAAATCCCTACCGTTACCGCGTCCGCCCCCCCTCTCTCATCAACCTCACCCTGCTGGAGGAGATGTGCCTCGGCCATACCCTCGCCGACTCCGTCGTCATCCTCGGCAGCATCGACATCGTCCTCGGCGAGGTCGACCGTTAATTTTTTTATCCGAAAAAAATCATGCTCGGCACCGGAATCCTCCAAGGCCTCGCCGTCACCGCGAAGAATTTCGCGGGCAGCTACCACGATCCCGAGCGGATGGTGGCCGTCGAATACCCCGAGCAGCGCCTGCCGCTGGGCGAGAACTACCGCAGCTTCCCCTTCCTCCTCTGCGAGGAAGAGGCCCGCCCCTTCGACACCCTGCGTTGCGTCGCCTGCCAGATCTGCGAGAAGGAATGCCCGCCACAGTGCATCTATATTGAGAAGAGCAAGGACAAGAAGCCCGACGCCACCGGCAAGCTCCAGCTCTACCCCGTCGTGTTCGACATCGACACCTCGGTCTGCATGGGCTGCGGCATCTGCGCCGAAGTCTGCCCCTTCGACTCGATCAAGATGGACAAGGTCTTCGAGGTCGCCGCCTCCGACCGCTTCACCGGCCTGCTGGTGACCCGCGACCAGCTCGCCAAGTCCAACGCCTACTACAACGCGATCCGGCCCGCCGAGGCGGCTGAGGTCGACACCCGCCTGGCCGCCGAACGCAAGGCCGCCGAGGAAAAAGCCAGGGCCACCGCCGCCGCGGCGGCCGCCACAGCCGCGGCCAAGGCCGCCGCCGCCACCCCGGCGGCTCCTCCTCCAGTTCCCCCGTCATGAGCGCCATCCTCATGCCGACCAGCCGGGGCGCGCACTGCCCGCGCCCGCCGCATTCACCAGCCGGAACGGCGCCGCGGACCTGCGCCGCTCCCGCCCGCAGCACCGGTGCCGCCAACTCATGACCAACCCGGCCGACAACTTTCTTGAGCGCGCCCCCCTGTGGTGGCGCGACGCCATCGTGCAAGCCTGCCCCGCCCCCACCCAGTGGCTCGTGCATCAGCTCATCACCATCGCCGCAGTCCTGGCGGTGTTCGGCCTGTTTTTCGCCTTCACCACCATTGCCGAGCGGAAGCTGCTCGCGCGCGTCCAGAATCGCCTCGGTCCCAACCGCAGTGGCCTGCCCTGGTTCAAGGGACTGAAGCTCTGGGGCCTCACCCAGCCCTTCGCCGACGCCGTCAAGGCCATCACGAAGGAGGACATCGTCCCCGCCGCCGCCGACCAGCTCCTGCACTTTCTCGCCCCGGTGGTGGTGGTCGCCTTCTCCCTTCTTGGCTTCGCCGTCCTGCCCTACGGCCGCCACCTTATCCCGGTCGATCTCGACTCGGCGGTGCTCTACTTTTTCGCCGTGGGCGCCGCCACCGAGCTGGCCATCTTCATGGCCGGCTGGTCGAGCCGCAACAAATACTCCCTCCTGGCCGCCATGCGCGCCCTCGCCCAGCTCATCAGCTACGAACTGCCGCTGCTCCTCGCCGTCGTGCCCGTGGTCCTCGTCACCGGCACCCTCTCCACCCGCCAGATCGCCGAGGCCCAGGGCGGCTGGACCTTCGGGGTGCTGCCCCACTGGCATGTGCTGACCCCCTGGGGTTTCGCCGCCTTCATCATCTTCCTGATCTCCGCCTTGGCCGAGAGCAACCGCTCCCCCTTCGATTTGCCTGAGGCCGAGAGCGAAATCATCGCCGGTCACCTCACGGAGTACTCGGGCTTCAAGTACGCCCTCTTCTTCATGGCCGAGTACTTCGGCCTCACCGCCCTCTCCGGCCTCGGCGTCACCCTCTTCCTCGGCGGCTGGCAGGCCCCCTTTGCCTTTCTCCAGTTCATCCCGTCCTACCTTTGGTTCATGGGCAAGCTGATCGGCCTGATCGTCTTTTTCATCTGGATCCGCGGCACGCTGCTGCGCCTGCGCATCGACCAGCTCACGCGGCTCGCCTGGCAGTTCCTAGTTCCCTTGGCCCTCATCAACCTGGCCAACGCCGGCTTCTGGGCCCTTACCGCCGGTTGGTCCGGCCCGGGACAGCTCCTCCGCTGGGGCGTCTCCGCCGCCATCGTGATTGTCCCCTTCCTCCTGCTTGGCCGCCGGCTCAACTCCGGCCGCGGCCCGCGCACCTACCGTTACGCCGCATGACCATTCTGGCGCTCATCCTCATCGCTGGCCTGACCCTGGGCTCCGCTGCCCTAGCCATGACCCTGCGCAACCTCATCCACAGCGCCCTGCTGCTCATCTTCAGCTGGGCCGGCATCGCCGCCTTCTATCTTTGGGCCGGCGCCGAGTTCGTCGCCTTTGCCCAGGCCCTCGTCTATCTGGGCGCGGTTTCCATGGTGGTGCTCTTCGCCGTGCTGCTCACCCGCCAGAGTTATGTCGGTCCGGAACACAGCACCGGCGGAGCCGTCCGCGCCAGCTGGGCCCTGCTCGCCGCCGCCGGAGTGATGGGCGTCCTGGCCGGGGCCATCCTCGGCACGGGTCTCGATTCCAACCCGGGTGCCGGACCGGTGATCACCGTCCGGCAGCTCGGCCTTGAACTGATGGGCCGCCACGCCGCCTCGCTCCTCGTGGTCGGCGTGATCCTGACCGTCGCCCTGCTCGGTGCTGTGGTGCTGGCCGCCGGCCGGCGGCAGGGGGACGAATCATGAGTCCGCTCCAGCTCTGCCTCCTCTTCGCCTCCGCGCTGTTCTGCATCGGCCTCGCCGGCGCCCTCTCGCGCAGCAACACCATCCTCGTCCTCCTCGGCATCGAGCTGATGCTGAACGCCGCCAACCTCAACTTCATCGCCTTCTGGCGATACGGCCCGCCCACCCCGCCCGCCACCGGCGTGCTCTTCGTGCTCTTCGCCATCGCCGTGGCCGCGGCGGAGGCCGCCGTCGGCCTCGCCCTCGTGATCGCCGTCTATCGCCACCAACAGAACATCCGGCTGCAGGATGCCGTGCGCCTGAAAGGCTGACCCATGACCCTGTCCCCCGCCTTCCTCTGGC
>CAISJA010000096.1 GCA_903885525.1 uncultured Opitutaceae bacterium | reverse complement strand
CGTGTTTGGCCAATACCCTGATCTCCAATGCCGTCTCTCCCCCAACCATCCCAGGCCCCGTCACAACGACAGGGGCTTCTCTGGCATGGGTCAGGTTTCAACCGGCGGATGGGTCAGTTTTGCAGCGGCGGCTACACCGGGCCTTGGCGTCGGCGACCAGGCGCTGGAACTCGGGGCGGTGTTTGCTGGCACCGCTGATGGCGAGATCCTCATAGGTGGCCGTGACCTGCCAGCCCTGCACCTCGGCAAAGGTCCGGCAGAGACGGGTCTGGTCTGCGGCCGAGCGGGGGTTCTGCTGGTCGCTGGAAAAGCGGGAATAAATGGCGACGCGCATGGCCGGGCCTCACCAACCCATTCCGCTGAAACGCCCGTGCAGGGCCATCTGGATGATGGCAAGCGCCAGGGCGGCGGCGATGAGGCAGAGGGCGGTCGCGGGCAGTCCCATCCCGAGGCTGCGCCGGTGTATCCGCCGGGCCTCCGTGCGGGCCAGCAGTTGGACGAAGCTCTGCAAATCTGCGGCGTCCTGGCCGTGGGGTGCGGTGGCCATGGCCGGGGAGGGGGGAGGGATGTCCCGGGGATGCGACGAGGTCCGGGTCGGGGGCGGTAGCGTAATCTCGGGCAGGGCATCCTGCGGGGCAGTCGTTCTCATATGCATGACGGTGTTCCAAAATATGATCTGATGCCACGCTGGAGGCACATCAATCAGAATGCGCATGGCAGCGGCGGTTAAGGCAACAAGTTTCGAAGGCTGGTTGGTGTTCTGACTTTGGCGGAGGGCAGCCCTGGCGAGAGGCGCATATAGAGGAAAAAAAATTGATTGTAACAGGAAAACCGTAAAAATAATTGACTGAAGCCCGATTTGCAGCGTAATCCGCGGGTGCTTGCAAGCTTGCCCACAGGAGCGCACATGGCAAAAGACCGAGGAACACCGCCGCCACACAGCCGCAGGACGCCAAACGCCGGGCGACGCCGCCCCGCTGGCACCAGCAGTGAGCATCGTGAGCCAGTCGAAATTTTCCATCCGCGTGCCGCCGCGGCGCATGTGCCGCGCGAGGACGAAGAGGTCGAATGGGTCAGCTTTGACCTAAGCCCGATGCCCGTCCACTACCAAGAGGCCTTGCAGGCTTTTGCCGCAGACCAAGGTTGCACGGTCCGGGCAGTGGTCTTGCATCTTTTGTATAATGCACGGGACGAACAGGGACGAAGGTTGTTCAGAATTCGTGAGAGCGACCTTGCGAACAATCCCATAGACCCCGGACCCTGAGGCCTGTTTCGCCTGTATCCCCGCAGGTCGGCGGCTCACGCCGATCTGCGGGAGGCGAGAAACACAATTTCCATGGTTGGAAACACAACTTCCAAAATATGAAACACATTGAGCCTACTTGAGTAATACATTATCCGAGTTCTGAAACACATTTTACGATTCATGAAATACAATTTCCGGGTTTTGTTCTGGTCTCGGCGAGACAAGATAGGTCATCGACTTGGGGCCCAGTTTGGGTCCGTTCAGGGGTGCCTCTGGGGGGCTTTGGTGACCGGCAAAGCCTCCTCCGGCGTCCCGCCGCGAGACCCGGAAGCCTCTTTGGCGAAGCGCTGGTAGGCCCGCCTGCCGAAGCGGCGGCCAATGTCGGAAGCCTGAACCGCGAAGCCCCGGCCCACCTGTATTCCATCAGAGGGCTACTGCTGTCGAAGTCGGCGGCCTGATTCGACCGGTACGCCACGATTGAAACCGGGGCTCCCGGTCATCGCTCCCTGGTACTCCGGCGCTCTCCACCAGGTCGTCCTCGCGTTCGGAAAATTGTCTCCCTTGCAAGGAAGCCCGCGACACTCGGCGTACCGAGCCTAAGCGGGAATTCCGTGGTGCCAGGCGTGCCGATCGTGGCCACAGTTGTGGCCACATCGACAGTCTGGCCAGGGGGGGCGAGCCCCCCGTGGACCCCCCCGCCCAGGCTCCCGGGCAAGGGGAGGCGATCATGCAGGAGAACGGAGAACTCAGGAGTCGAGTCACTGCCCGCCGGGATATCGTCAAGGTGAGTGGGACCGGCGAGGCGCAAAGGACAGCCTGGCGCAAGGCCGCGGCCGCCGCCAAAATGCCCCTGGCCAGCTGGCTCCGCGAAGCCGCCGATGCAGCGACGCTTACGGGGATAACGGCGGCCGATCTGCGCGCGGAAATCCAGCGGCTGCGAGCGGATCTCACCCGGGGGGTCGGCAACAATCTGAACCAGCTGGTGCAGGGGATGCATCTCCGGCGCCAGGCCGAAGATGCCGAGGATGGCCGGGAGGTGGCGCACCGCCTCCGCGGGATCGCGGCCGAGGTGGCGGCGATCCGCCGGGACGCCGGGGCCCTGCTCCGGCGGGTCGAACCCGCCCGGCGAAGGAGGGCCCGATGATCATCCAATCTGCCCGCCTCGGCACGGGTACCGATCTGCCAAAACTCACCGGGCATGTGTTCGCCGGGGCAGCGAACGATGCGATCACGGTGCTGCATGGGGCTCAGGACGATCTCCACGCGATGCGGGCCGACGCCGCGGCGGCAGGCAAGGCGTATGCAATCCGGCATTTCAAGATTGCCCCGGCCGAGACAACCGACCGGGTCGAGGCGGCGGACGTTATGCGCGATCTGGCCCAGGAGTTTGGTTTTGCCCTCGCGCATTGCGTGATCGTGGAACACGCCAAGCCCAGGCAACCCGGGGGGTACGAATACCATTGGCACCTGCTGGTGCCAGAGTGGGACCCGGCCCGACGACGGGTGCTCGACAATAAATGGGCGCGGCCGCGGCAGGAAAAAATCGCGCGCAGGGCGGAGGCTCGGCTGGGCCATGCCCTGGTGACAGGCCGCTGGAATGCCGCCGTCGCCCGGCAACTTGAGGAGGACGGACAATCTGATCTCGCGGCCGCCATGGCAGCCCTCGCGGCCCGGCCTCGGCCAACCGGAGCTTACTCGGCGGGGCAGCATCAGGCGGCCGCGAGGAAGGGCGTCGATCTACCGACATACGTCACGCTGATCCGGGAAGCCTGGGCCACCGCCCAGGATGGGCAGGAGTTCGAGGCGGAGATCGAGAAGCGAGGCATCATCCTGCAGCCAGGCGACAACGCTGGAGTGTGGTTGGCCTTGGTCAATGTAGATGGCCGCCTTGTAAAACTCGGCGCCCTCCACAAGCTGCTGCAGGTCCCGCGAGCCCAGGTCCACGCCGTGATCAGCGCCGAGGACATGGCACCGGCGGCTGCCATGTGAGAGCGGCCGGGTGCCTCGAGTTATCAGGGGGATGGCCGCTATCGCCAAAGGAGGGACAGCCCGATTGACCGTCTGTTCGAATCCCAGTTGCTCCGCCAGTTCCCATACGAGCCGTGCTCTCCGCCTGATCGGCCGCCGCGCTGAGTGGCAGGTTTCCTGGGGTTTTCAGGGCAGACCTGTTGACTGGCCCGGCGCGGAGACGGCCGGAAATCGTTCTCCGGAGGCCAATTCTCTCCGGACCTCCTGACTTGGGCGTTATAGTACGGAACTCAAAAACCTAGGTCAAAGGCTGGTTTCCGGGCGGTCGGTCCCGGCTTTGGTTCGAACCCCACTTGCCCGAAATCCGTACTTCGGGAGCGAACACCTTGGTACGGCGCCACCTTACCCGAGCACATCCCGCAGGAATTCCGATTCGGGCGTCACCCCCGACACCCACAAGCTGTCCCGCGCCCGGGTGCAGGCGACGTACAGCAAGTGCCGCTCCGTCTCGTAGACCTCCACCAAGTCGGCCTCATCAGTCAGGCGCTCGGCGGCGAAGCCGATCATCTCGCGCAGGAAGGTGGCGTCAGAGCCCTTCTCCAACAGTTCTCGAAGGGCGATCTTGTCGTTGGTCATCGTGCTCGATCCTCAGGTCAGAGTTGCGTCTCGCAACCCAACCCTACCCAGGATCACCGCGGTGGCCGCTGACCGGCCCGCCGCCGCGACTGCCAGGAGTCGGGCGGCGACGGGT
>CAISJA010000095.1 GCA_903885525.1 uncultured Opitutaceae bacterium | reverse complement strand
CTGGCCAAGGTCTCGAAGCGCCTCGCTTCGCGCCAGATCCTCCTCGATTTCTCGCCCGAGGCGAAGCTCCTCCTTATCGAGCGGGGCTACGACGAAAAGTATGGCGCCCGGCCCCTGCGCCGCGCCGTCGAGCAGTGCCTGGAAGACCCGCTCGCCGAAGCCATGCTCCGCGGCGAGGTCAAGGAGGGCGACCCCATCCTCGTCGTCTGCAACGGTGACAAGCTCGAGTTCAAGTCCAAGTCCCCCACGACGGAAAGCGGCGTGTCCAGCTAGGAACCAGCCGGGGGGTGCCCGGCGAATTTCCAGCTGGGGGCGGTTCGTTTCGGGATGGACCGGGGGTGCAGCGCGCCTCGCGTCCCCGCTTCTGTTTTGCGCGGCGATGGCCTGTCCGCATCTGTCCTGCCGTTCGACGCGCTGTTGGGACTGGTGGAGGAGCGCCTGCGAGCGTGACGGGGGCAGACTGTGGGCGCAGCCTTTCGCGGCCGGAGGCCGGAGGCGGGCAATTGAGGCGATTTCTATCCCGTTGCCAGGAGGAGCGATGCGTCGCTGAAAAAATGACTCAATCTTGAATCTTTTCCCGCTTGTGCGCGTCTCGTAGCCGTCTTCAACTCCCTTTTCACCACCCATGCTCGATATTCTCAAAGGCGCAGGCCTGCTCATCTATCCGCTCGGTCTCTGTTCGTTCATTGCCGTTTTCATCATCTGCGAAAGACTTTACTCGCTCCGCAAAGGTGCGGTCATTCCCGAGGACCTGGTCGACTCGGTGGTGCAGGGCAAGCCGCTCGTCGGCGGCATGCACTCGGTGCTGGCGCGCGTGCTGGAGTTTTCCGCGGAGCACAAGAGCGATCCGGATGCGATCAAGGCCTTCGCCCGGCTCGAGCTCAACCGCATGGAAAGGGGCATTCCTTATCTGGAGGTCATTTATGCCGCCGCCCCGCTGATCGGCCTCACCGGCACCGTCACCGGCCTCCTCCAGGTCTTTTCCCAGATTTCCCCCGAGACCGGTCTGCCTGATCCCGTCGCCTTCACCAAGGGCGTGGCCCTGGCGCTTTCCGCCACCGTCATCGGCCTGTCCATCGCCATCCCGTCGCTGGTCGCCGCCGGCTACTTGCAGCGCAAGGTGGAGAACTACGCGGTGAAGATGGATCTGCTCCTTGAGCGCGTGCTCACCCGCCACGGCAGCAAGCCCACCGTATGAGCGGCGGCGGACTCTATCCCCGGCGCCGCCGGCGGCCCGAGATCAACCTCGTGCCATTGATCGACGTGCTCGTGATGCTGATCTTCTTCGCGTTTGTCACGATGCAGTTCAAGTCGGCCTCGACGATGAACCTGACCCTGCCCAAGGCGGAATCAGCCGGCAAGAACGAGATCAAGGATCCGCTCATCATCACCATTACCAAGGAGGGCGGATATTTCGTGAACACCCAGACCGTCCAGGAAAAGGAACTGGACGGCATCATCACCAAGGTGGCCAGCGCCACCAAGGATGCCACCATCCTGATCCGCGCCGACGAGAAGACCCAGCTGCAAAACGCCATCACCGCGATGGATATCTGCCGCAAGCACGGCCTCACCAAGATCCGGCTGCAGACAAAATGACCGAGCAGCTGAGCCGCTCGGTCATTTTGCAAGTATGGGTAGGGTACAATCTGCGCCGCCTCCGCTTTGGACAGGTTGGACCGTTTGCGCCGGCGACCGGTTTCTGGCTTTCAAGTCCCCTTGGATAATCTCATAGTTTCGCAAGGGCTAAACTATGGGCAAAACCATCCTCATCACCGGAGTCACCAAGGGACTCGGCCGCGCTTTGGCCGAGTGG
>CAISJA010000094.1 GCA_903885525.1 uncultured Opitutaceae bacterium | reverse complement strand
TTCAGCTGTGCCGCGCGCTGTGCGTGGGCCGCCGCGGCCTGCTGGCGCACGGCCTGCACGTTGGCGTTCAAGGTCGCGGCGTCGGGCGCCGGGTAGGTCACGGACACCGTGCCACCCGCCAGTGGCCCGCCCCGTGGCTGGGCCACTGAGGGACCCCCAAATCACCATCATGGTACCAATGACAAGGCAACCGGCCAAAACCGCCATCGGGCTCTCCGTTTTGTATGCTTTGCGCACTTTCCAAGGATGCCATACCGGCTGGCCCGGTCAGCGGGAGACACTGGGGTTGCGTCAGTAGCTCCAAGCTTTATTTAGGTGTCCGGAAGGCGGTGCCTCGGTGCGCAGGATGAGATGACCGCCCGGGAGGGCCGGCAGCTTGAGCAGCAGAGATTGGACCCCGCGGTCACCCTCCCGGCGAAAAGGATCAAGGTGACGGCGGAACAGCTCCATTCGCTTTCCAGCCGCATCCTCTGCCTCGACCAGGAACACGACGCCGTCGAAGGCCTAGTCGTCGGCGAGCGCGCTGCGCATGAGGCCGAATTTAACCTCCAATTGGCCCATGCCCGTCTGCCAATCGTAGACGAGGGAGGTGGGAGCGTGGGCAAGCAGGCAGGGTTTGCCGTCCTCCTCGCTGTTGCTGAAACCGAATTGGGCATGGCTGGCTGGGGTCGCGGGCAACAGTTTTTCCCCGAAGCTCAAGTCGGTGCGCAATGGGATGACCTGCAGCTCGCCCCAGAATGCATAGCGCGGTGCTGGGCCAGCCTGGGTCGTCTTGGTCCTGAAGTGCAGGGTGCCGGCAAGAGGTTGCGGGAGGCTGAGACGGAAAGGACGAAAGCCGCGTTCGTCAGCCTTGTTCACGGGGTCGAGCCGGCGCTGTAGAAGAGTTTGCTCGATTCCGTCCGGCTTGCGTAAGATGATGCTGAATTCAACTGGTCCTGCCTTGGGGGCGTCGAGCCAAGATTCGTCCAGCAGGCCGCAGCCGCCGACCAGTTCCGAGCCGTCGGCTGGAACAGGGAAGTCGAATTGCGCCGGCGCACCCGTGATGGCAACGCGGTGCTGGTTGAAATCACGCATCATGATGGGGCCCGGTGCTTCAAGGTGCTCGGGCCTCAGCAGGGTGGTGCGGTGCAGAAGGCCTAGGGAGAACAGGTCAGCCTTGCGCAGCCGGTAGAGGGTGAAATGGGCGTCATGCTCCAGATAAGGGCGTCCATAGATTTCCAGCTGGCTCACGGCGATGGAACGGTCGAACTCCTGCTGGGGAAGATAAATGTCCGTCAACAGTCCCCGGTTCAGCCGGACGATACGCTCAACCTCAAAGGGCCGCAGCACCAGCCAAGTCGGCTGTAGGTAGCGAATGATGCTTCCCCATTCGTTTCCCACCTGCTTCCGGGCCTCCACCATTTCACGGGAGGACATACCCGGCCAGTCAAAGGTCTTCAGGCCGGAATAGAACCCGATGTAACCAAGCGGCTCCATGAACACGGTGTCTGTAGGCCTAGCGTGGGCTCGCAGCCATTCGCCGATGAGCTTTCGGTTGCCGCCCTCCACAAAGTGCTGCTGGGCACGAACCTGGCGCGCGACTTGGCAAAGGGTCCAGACGTTGCCCATGAGCAGTACGGCTGCAAGGATGCAAGCGAGACTCTGCCGCCCCTGCGGCTTGGACGTGGTGCCGTGCAGCGTCGACACGAGGTCGCCGAGGGCTACGAGGGCGAACAGGGTTGTGCTGGGGATATACCACGGGAACGGAAAATACGGGAAGTAGGTGAGGTAGACGTGCGATCCGAAATAGGCAAAGGATGCGGCGCGACCCCAGGGCCGGAGATAGGGCACCAGCCAAAGCAAGCTGCATGTGGTGCCGAGTATCCTCGCGCCGAAGATGAGGGCGTAAGGCCAGCCACCGATCATATAGTAGGATGGGAGGAAGGTTAGCTCGAGGGTGGCCGACTTGGCCCACGCGAGGTAGGGAAGCCGCACCGCCGTGAGCAGCAACCCGCCCAAAGTGTGGTGCTCGCCGATCCCGCCCTTGGCTACGATGGTGTGTGGGACTGGAGTCCCGTAATACCACCAGGCACCCAGCAGCCAGGGGAGATAGAGCGCCGTGGTCACCAGCCCCGCCTTCAGATAGAGGTAGAACAACTCCTTCTTAGATAGGCTGTTCGGATTATGCTCAGGGAAAAGCCAGCAACCCACCGCCAGCAGCCCGATGTAGATGAAGCTGTCTGGGCGCGTCCACATCAAGCCAGCCCAGGCCGAACCGAGATGCAGCCACTGGCGTGGGCTAGGTGTAAGGTGACTCCACAGCGCATAGGCGAGGAAGAGCAGCATGAAGGCGGTCTCCATACCGTTGATGGTGAAGTCGACGGACTTGGCATCGGTCGCAAGCCAGGCTACCAGCAAGCCGGCGATCAGCCAGTTGCCATACTGGCGATGGGCTGTGCGCGCGAGCAACAGGGCGGCACCGCCGAACGCGGCTGCGCTCATCACGCGAAAAATCCAGAGGGCGACCGGGTCGGACGTGTTTGCTGTCAGCAGGCTGGCGAGGGCGGGCAGGAGAACGCCGAGCGGTGAGGTGAAGGTATGCAGCCGGTCGCCGACGTTGAAAACCAAGCCGTGGCCGGTAGCCAGGTTCTTGCTGGAGCGGTAGGTGATGTAGTAGTCTTCCCAAGTGTGGTTCGTATAGAGCGCAAAGAGCAACGCCATTGCGGCCGCCATGAGGAAGGTCCATCGCGAGAGGGATTGGCGCTGGAAGACTAGGTTCATGCGAAGAGGAGGAGAGGGAGGTTTTTCGGCTGGGTTGGGTGGGAAATCAAGCAAGGTATCGCGGACCGTCCAGCTTATGACCATCCCGATTGAAATACCCACTGCCGGCTTGGGTGATGGTTGCAGGCATTTTGCATAGTTTGCTTCGCCGGGCCGGCCGGGAAGGAGAGCAAGGGTGTCGAGCTTTGTCGATAGGCCGGCGGCTGAGCATCGGTGGACTTACGGACCCTGCGACACCGATCATCCGCGTTGCGGTCAGCTCCGCCCCGCAGCCTTGATCAGATCTGGGCCAGCCAGGCCTCCCGGGCCAAGTCGGCGTGCAGGGGCAGGACCCGGCGCGAATCGTGGCCGCGAAGGACCTTTGAGTGCGCTGTCGGCGCGAGCGACTTGCCGCTGCGCTCCTTGGCGAGGCAGGTGTGCATCATCCGGGCGAGGCCTTCCACGTCGCCGGGCTTGACCAGGTAGCCGTCCTGCCGCTGGCCGATGAGATCGGCGATGCCGTGCACGTCGGTCGAGACGATCGGGGTGCGGAAGGCCATCGCCTCCATGACCACCCGCGGAAAAGATTCCTCGTAACTGGTGCAGACAAAGAGATCGGCGGCGGCAAAAAAATCAAAG
This sequence comes from uncultured Opitutaceae bacterium, assembly GCA_903885525.1. Taxonomy (GTDB): domain Bacteria; phylum Verrucomicrobiota; class Verrucomicrobiia; order Opitutales; family Opitutaceae; genus Didemnitutus. Next base: position 185 of record CAISJA010000094.1, on the reverse strand, counting down.
GCCTCGCTGGTTTCGGGGACAAAGGTGACGTTGGTCAGTCCCAGGCGGGTGAGATCGCGCTGCAGCAGATCAAGGTAGATGCCAGGGCGGGCGCCGACCATCAGGAAGCGCACCGGGGTGCCGTGGTGCTGGCGGTTGAAGTGCGAGATGGCGCGGAGAAAGATGTGCTGGCCCTTGCGTTCGCA
>CAISJA010000093.1 GCA_903885525.1 uncultured Opitutaceae bacterium | reverse complement strand
TGGAGGCGAAGGAGGCGAAGGGGGCGATTAGCCGGTGGTTTGGAAGATGAAAAGCTGGCCCTTTTCGGTGCCGACGGCGAGGAGGGAGTCGGCGGCGGACCAGGCGAGCTGGGTGGCGGGCGAAGGCAGTTTCGCCTCGGCGAGGAGGGGATTCTTGCGCAGGGGGGCCCAAAGGGAAAAGGTGCCGTCGGCCGCGGCGGTGGCGAGCAGGCCGTGCCGGTTCTGGTAGGCGACCGCACTGGTGCGGGCCGCCTGCGGCAGAGCCAGCGGCTCGCGCCCCTCGGGGCCGGCACCCGAGCAGTCCCAGACACAGGCGTCCCGCCCGCCGCCGGTGGCGAGCCAGCGGGAATCGTGGCTGAAGGAGAGCTCCTTGAGCTTGGTTTCGTAGCCGCTCATATGCAGTTCAAGCTCCTCGGAGGGAATCCAGAGGTGGACGGCGTTGTCCTGGCAGCCGGCGACGAGCCAGCGTCCATCGGGCGACCAGGTGAGCGCGTGGATGGTGTTGCCGTAGGGGTATTCGTTCACGGCGGAGAAGGTCGCGGCATCCCACACGACCACGCCGCCGAAGCAGGCGGAGGCAAGCCGGGCGGCCTCGGGCTGGCCCGGGGCTGGAGCGGGGGCACCGCTTCCGGCATGGGCCGGAGCCGTGCGGGCGGCCAAGGCGGTGATGGTCTTCGGGGCGTCGGGAAAAGCATGGGCGACGGAGCCATCGGGCCGGAGGGCGACGAGTTTTTTACCCGCAGCGGCGAACAGGAGCGGCGAGCCGGGGGCCGAGGCGGCCGGGCCGGGAGTGGCGCGCGGCGAGCGAGGGGTTATCCAGGCAAGATGCTCGACCCAGCTGGGACCGAGTTTCACGACGGCAGTCTGCTGTCCGGTGGTGGCATCCCAGAAGCGGACGCAGCCGTCCTGCCCGCCGCTCGCGAGGAGGAGTTGCGGGCTGGCTGCGGCCGGCGGAGAGTCGGCCGGGGGCAGCCAGGCGAGGCAGTTGGTGCCGTCGGGATGGCCGGGCAGGAGCGGGCCGGGGGCGCCGGTGGCGGCGTTGAAGAGGGTGATGCCGCCGGAAGAGGAGGCCGCCGCGAGAAAGCCGGATTCACCGCCACCGGTGGCGGGCGACCAAGCGAGGTCGATGACATAATCATCGAGGGTGGCGGCCCAGTGTTTGGAGAAGTTCATGCGGGAGTGAGCGGGGGCAAGCAGCGGGCGAGGATCACGGGCACCAGGTGTGTTTACCCGGCTGGCCGCCGCTCCTCACGGGATTACGGAAGCAGGCAGGCCTTGAAGCCTTCCGTGAGGGCGGCGCGGTCAAGGTGCTTGCCGATGAAGACGAGGGTGTTGGTGCGGTTTTCGTCGCCGCGCCACTCCCGGTCAAACTTGGCGTCGAAGAGCATGTGAACGCCCTGGAAGATGAGTCGCTTGTCAGTGCCCTTGACGCAGAGCACACCCTTCATGCGGAAGATGTCCCCACCCTTGGTCTGGAGCAGCCGGCCGATCCAGTCGTTGAGTTTCTTGCCATCCAGGTCGCCCGGAATGCTGAGGCCGACGGAGGAGACTTCCTCATCGTGGGTGTGCTCGTGGCGGAAGGCGCGGTCCCAGGCGTAGAGCAGGAAGCCGGCGCCATGCGGATCGTCCGCCGGGGCACCGCTGCCGTTGCGGGCGTAAAAATGGGTCGGCACGTCGTGGCTTGTGAAAAGAAGGTAGCGGCCGGTGGCCGGGATGTTGACCGGGAAGATGCCGTGCTCGGCGTGGAGGTGCAGCCGGTGGAGCGTGGTTCCGGCCGTGATGGTCTCCCCGGGCGGCACCGGCTTTTCCCAGTCGGAGAAAGATTGGACCGCGGCGGCGATCGCGGCGGAGACGGTCTTCTCGTCAAAAGAGCCCACCGGCAGCAGGACGACATCGAGCGAATTGTGGTCATGCCCGCAATCCGGCCCGCAGGCGTGATCGTGGTGGTGTCCGCAGTCGTGGTCCGGGGCGTGGCCGAAGACGAGTTCATGGGCGCCGGCGGCGAGTTCGTAGCCTCCGGCCCATTCGAAGGGGTATTCCATCTCGAGAAACTGCGGGTCAACCTCGACAGCGCGATCGAGGGTGAAGCCGCCGATGTCGATGACCTTGTCGAGGGAGACCTCGGCGTTCACGGCGCGGTGGATGCGGGCGACGGCGTTGATGGTGTGGAGGCGTTGCTGGAGGGCGTCGAGTTCGGCGGGGGCGACGAGGTCGGTTTTGTTGAGGACGATGACGTCGGCGAAGGCCACCTGCTTCAGGGCTTCGGGTGAGTCGTCGAGGTGGAGGGAGATGTGTTTGGCGTCGACGAGGGTGACGATGGCATCGAGGCGGTACTGCTCGCGCATCTCGGGATCGGTGAAAAACGTCTGGGCGACGGGCGCGGGGTTGGCGAGGCCGGTGGTTTCGATGAGGATGGCGTCGAGCCGGTCCTTGCGCTTCATCAGCCGGGTGAGGATGCGGAGGAGATCGCCGCGGACGGTGCAGCAAATGCAGCCGTTGTTCATCTCGAAGATTTCCTCGTCGCTCGGGATGACGAGCTGGTGGTCCACGCCGACCTCGCCGTATTCGTTTTCGATGACGGCGATTTTCCGGCCGTGCTGGCCGGTGAGGATGCGGTTGAGGAGGGTGGTCTTGCCGGCGCCGAGGAAGCCGGTGAGGAC
>CAISJA010000092.1 GCA_903885525.1 uncultured Opitutaceae bacterium | reverse complement strand
CTGAGGGGGACCGGGACTGGCACATAGCCTCCAACGGCACCCGCGCCGGCTCCCGCGTGGTCACCAGGCGCCACCGCAGGCCGCATCTGGGCGGCAGCAGGGGGCGGCAACCCTTCGAGCAACCGCCGTTCGCAGTCCAAAAAATAAAGCCGAAGCTTTCGGCCATGATCGCCGCGGGCCGTCGTACCGACCTGCTTCGCCGCATCCAAAGTGAGCACCATCTCACGACGCGGCCGGCCCTTCCCGGATTTATCGGGCTTATGCCCGATAAACTCCCGGTAATCGATCGCCGGCCTTAACGAGCATTGGTCGGCCTTGTCTCTGAACCAATGCATGAACTCGTCGGCGCCTCCGATGAACGAGTACAAATCCCTCGCTAGCACCGTCAGCACCTGGCGCCCGCCCAGATCCCGCTCCCGCTCAGCCTCAACCTTATCGAACCCCGCGACCTGCAGGAAATCCACCATGCTGAGGGGGACCGGGACTGGTACATAGCCTCCAACGGCACCCGCGCCGGCTCCCACGTGACCCGCAGGCGGCTCCGCAGGCTGTAGCTGAGCGGCGGCCGCGGGCGGCAACCCTTCGAGCGACCGGAACTCGCAATCGAGGAAATACCGCCTCAGCCGCTTGCCGTAGTCGCCCCGGGCGGCCATGCCGATCTCCTTAGCAGCATTGAGTGAGAAGGCCACCTCACGCCTCGTCCGACCCCCAAGAGGGTTTTTCACTTTTTCCCGAAAAACCTCCTCATAGTCGATGCCGCTCCGCAACTGGCACTGGTCCACCTTGTCCGCCAACCAGTCCGTAAAGTGGTCCGCGGATCCGACGGCGCCATGTAGGTCCCTCGCCAACACCGTAAGCTGCCGACGCCCGCCCAGATCCCGCTCCTCCACCGGCACGAGGCGGACGAAATCCTCGGCGCCCGCCTCTGGCGCCCCCGCATCAACCCCGGTCGGAGCCTCGGGCGTCTCACCGCCTGGGTCGGCCCCACCGGGCTCTTCCCGGTCCTAAGTTTCTCTATCTGCAGGACCGCCAGGGGCCGCGCCACCAGCTCGCCTGACCGCCCTGCCCCACTCCCGGATTCCTGAGAACGAAGCTTGGCGGCTAGAGAACGGCAATCTCGTGCTCCTGGTAGAGCCGGGCCGACCTTCTGTGCTTCGTTAGCCATTATTGTCATACTAGATCTCGTAGCACGCAAGGTGCTCGGAGGCCTCAAATGCCTGATGTGGACTGGAACCTCCTTGTCATGCCACTGGCTATCACCATAATCGCGGCCGGAGCGGCGTGGCTTCATCTCTATGACCTACGGCGTCAAGACGACCGACGGCGTAGAGACTTAGCAGCCAAACGGGAAGCCGCTCGCCCAAAGTAACGCCTGCCTTCCCCGGCCCCGACCATGAGATGCTCACCGTCGCAGGAGGCGCAGGTCGACTGGTACGAGGCCTGGCCGGATCTTGGTGGCAAGCGGGGTGCGGAATCCGAGGGATGTCGGCCACTGATTCCGATTTGAAGTCGGCCGGCGATTCTGAGATGAAGTCGGCCATTCTGATTTGAAGTTGGCCACCCCCTTGGGGGTGGTGTTTTCTCGACAGCTGGGCGGGGTCCCGGACCCCGCCCAGCTGACGAGCAGTCACCCGGCCGACATGAAATCGGAACCGGTGGCCG
>CAISJA010000091.1 GCA_903885525.1 uncultured Opitutaceae bacterium | reverse complement strand
GCGGATACGGCCGCTTGCCCTCGAGGGATTCGATCAGGCCGGTCTCCTCGCCGCAAATGTAGGCACCCGCGCCGCGGTGGACGTAGATCTCACAGGCGTAGCCAGTGCCGAGGACGTTGGGCCCGCAGAAACCGGCGGCCCGCGCCTCGGCGATCGCGCGCTCGAGGATGCGGGCACCGTGGGGGAACTCGCCACGGATGTAGATGTAGGCCTGCTTCACCTGGTTGGCCCAGCAGGAGATCATGATCCCCTCGAGAAGCTGGTGCGGGTCCTGGTGGATGATGTAGCGGTCCTTGAAGGTGCCCGGCTCGGACTCGTCGGCGTTGACGATGAGGTAGATCGGCTTGCCGCTCTTGCGGTCGACGAGGGTCCACTTGACGCCGCAGGGGAAGCCGGCGCCGCCGCGGCCGCGCAGGCCGGACTTCTTGACCTCGTCGATCAGCTCGCCCGGGGGGCGGGTGACGGCGCGCTTCAGCACTTCGTACCCGCCGTGTCGCACAGAGCAGGCCAGGTCATTGGTATAACCCGGCTCATCAATGTGAGCGAAGATCAGGCGGCGTTGGGCGGGGGCGGGCATCGGGATTTTCGATTTTCGATTCTGGATTTTCGATTACGAGGGAGCATCCTGGACCGCGAAGCTGAACTCCAGCCCGCCGGTCGGCCCGGCAAGAAGGTTGCAGATGAAGGTGCCGATGACACCGGAGAGGAGGCCGAAGCAAGCGGAGCAGACCGGCAGCAGCAACGCCCCCATCCCAGCGAACATGGAGGGCAGGCTGGCCCCCCCCTGGGCATGAGGAGCAAACCTACCGAGCGGCAAAAAAAGCAGCACCAAGAGCGGCCCCATCCTGCCGTCAAGCGCGGCGAGCACGATGCCGGCCCGCAACGGAGCGATGTGTTTGCGCAGTACCTTCATGTGGATGAGCTTTCTTCGACGTGGAATTCGATGCCGCCGGTCCAGCGGGCGGCGAAGTTATAGACTGTGGCGAGGAGCACGCCGACGAGGAAGCCGCCGACGGCATGAATGACCGGCATGAAGAGCGAGGCGGCGCCGGCGAAGAGCCACGGGATGCCGAGCAGCTTCGGGGCGGCGTTCAGGTCCGTCACCGTGGCGGCGGCCCCGAGCGTGAGGAGCAGCACGGGGGCGACCAGCAGGCCCACAAAGCCGTTGATCAGGCCGAGGACGATGCCGAAGCGCATGGGCGGAACGTGGCGGAGGCGAAGCGGCTTCATGGCTGGGGCCGGGCCCGGGCCTCCGCTTTGATCTGCGCGGCGATCTGCCGGGCCCGGGCTTCATCGACGTTTTCGTGCAGGTCGTCGTCCACCATCACCACCGGGCCGGAGCCGCAGCTGGCGAGGCATTCGACGAACTCGACGGTCACCTCGCCGTCGGGTGAGATTTCGCCGCGATGGGTGTTGAACTCCTGCTCGAAACGCTCGCAGATTTTGTAGCCGCCGTGGAGGGCGCAGGACAGTGTGCGGCAGACCTTCACATGGCGGCGGCCGATCGGCTGCCGGCGGAACATCGGGTAGAAGGTGACCAGCTCATAGATGTTGACGGGCGGCAGGCCGAGCCGGGCGGCAATCCACTCCAGCGCGGCGTCGGAGACGTAGCCCTCGTGCTCCTGGAGGAGGTGCAGCAAGGGCAGCGCGGCGCTGCGCGGCACCGGGTAATGGGTGATGACTTCGTCGATCTTCGCGAGGGTGGCCGGGGAAAGATTCATTAGAAAATTGCTCGCAATTTTCTCAGCGGTCGCACTCGCCCATGACAAAGTCGAGCGAGCCGAGGATGGAGACGACATCGGAGACGAGGCAGCCGACGCAGACCTTGGGCAGAATGGAAAGGTTGTTGAAGGAGGGGCTGCGGATTTTCAGCCGCCACGGCACGCCGCCACCCTGGCTGACGACGTAGAAGCCGAGCAGCCCCTTGGGATTCTCGGCCTCGAAGAAGGCCTCGCCCGCCGGCAGCTGGGGGCCCGCGGTCACGAGCATGAAATTGTTGATCAGCTCCTCCATGGAGGTGAGAACCTTGTCCTTGCGGGGGGAGACGATGCGGCGGGCATCGGGGGCGTACCAGTCGCCGGCGGGCATGTCGCGCACGACCTGCCGGATGATCCGGATGGACTGCTTCATCTCCTCGCCGCGGCAGAGGAAGCGGTCGTAGCAATCGCCCTTGGCACCGACGGGGACATCGAAGTCGTATTGCTCGTAGCCCCAGTACGGGCGGTCCTTGCGCAGGTCCATCGGCACGCCGGAGCCGCGGAGGTTGGGGCCGTTGAGGCCGTAGCTGAGGGCGTCGGCCTTCGTGATGACGCCGACGTCCACCGTGCGGTCGAGGAAGATCCTGTTGCGGGCGAGCAGATCGAGCGATTCCTGGAGGAGGGGCAGGAACTGGTCGCAGAAGGCGGCGACCTCCTCGAGCCAGCCGGGGGGCAGGTCGCGGGCTACGCCGCCGATGCGGCTGTAGCTGGTGGTGAAGCGGGCGCCGCAGAGCTTCTCAAAGAGCGCGTAGAGCTTCTCGCGCTCGTTGAAGGTGTACATGAACACCGTCCAGGCACCGACGTCGATGCCGTAGGCCCCGAGGCCGAGAAGGTGCGAGGAGACGCGGGCCAGCTCCGAGGTGAGGACGCGGATGGCCTGGACGCGGGGGGGCACCTGGAGGCCGGCGAGCTGTTCGACGGCGGTGGCGTAGACGGCGTTGTTGGCGAGCGGAGCGATGTAATCCAGCCGGTCCGTGTAGGGCACGAACTGGTTGTAGGTCATGTTTTCCGCGATCTTCTCCGAGCCGCGGTGCAGGTAGCCGATGACCGGATCGGCCTTGGTGACCGTCTCGCCGTCGAGCTCGAACTGGACGCGGAGCACGCCGTGGGTGGACGGGTGCGAGGGGCCCATCGAAAGCGAGAGTTTTTCCGAGACGTACTCCGGGGGGAGGTTCGCGGCGGAGACCTTGGCGGCCGGTTCGGGAAAAGTGTGTGCGGTGGCCATGTCGTCAGGCGTCGGGCTTCGGGCTTTTCTCGTTCCACGCCTCATCCTTGGCGCGAGGCTCGGCCTCGCCTAGGGACTGGCCCGGGGTGGCGACAAAGGGCCCGCCGGCCATCGGGGCCGGGGTGACCCGGCTCTGGAGTTCGGCGGCGATCTCGGGATCGGCAAATTCCGTGGGTTTGCCGGCCAGCGGAAAATCCTTGCGGAGCGGGTGGTAGGGATAGCCGTCCCACATCATGATCCGGCGCAGGTCGGGATGGCCGGGAAACTGGATGCCAAACAGGTCAAACACCTCGCGCTCGTGCCAGTTGGCGTTGCCCCATAGCCCGGTGGAGGTGGCCATGGCGGGATTCGCATCATCCAGGCAGGCGGAGGCGACGCGCACCCAGAGATGCCTCGTGCTGGAATAGAGGTGCCAGACGACCGTGAAACGCGGCGAAACCGCCGGGCTCCAGTCGATCGCGGTCAGATCGGTGAGGAAATCGTAGCCATGCTCATCGCGGAGATGGGCGAGGATGGCCTGGGCCTCGCCAGCCGGGACGTTGAGCGCCGGCAGATCCGCACTCGGACGCGGCGTGACCGCGGGGAACTTCCCCTGCACGGTGGTGATGAGGGCGGCGGGAGCGGCGATCATGGGCGGTGCGCGGACTCGGGGGCCGGCGTGAAAAGCTGGGACGCCGAATGCTCGCGCCGGACCTTCTTCTGGAGGAGTATGAGCGCATCGAGAAGCGCCTCCGGCCGGGGCGGGCAACCGCTGATGTAGACGTCGACAGGGATGATGCGGTCCACGCCCTGCAGGGTGGAGTAGCTGCGGTACATGCCGCCGCTGGAAGCGCAGGCCCCCATGGCGATGACCCACTTCGGCTCCGCCATCTGGTCGTAGATGCGCCGGACGACCATCGCCATCTTGTGGGTGACGGTGCCGGCCACGATCATGCAGTCGGCCTGGCGGGGGGAAAACCGCATCACCTCCGCCCCGAAGCGGGCGATGTCGAACCTGGCACCGCCCGCCGCCATCAGCTCGATCGCGCAACACGCCAAACCCATGGGCATCGGCCACATGGAGTTGGTCCGGACCCAATTGATGGCCGCATCAAGCCGGGTGACGACGATGTCCCCCTCGATCTTGCTGCTGTAGGCCAATTCGTGGGGAGTGGAGACCATGAGGTGGAAAATGCCAGCCACCGTACCAACCGGGTCGGACCGTGCAAGGCGCTTTTGGGCGGGATGGTATGCATTAGACCGGGACAAAACCCTCATCACTTGGCATGCGATTCTTCATGACAATTCCCGGTACGCATCCAGAGTGGGCCGAATTCACCCGTGGCGGCCGGTGGCGGCCGCATAGCGCAGCCGCGCGCCGTCTGCCGGTTTGGAATGGATGGCCGGGCCGCACAGGGCCGGCGAGGGCAAGACTTTCGCCGAAGGCCGTGCGCCGCCGGCCCACAACGCACTTGTCAATGCGCGGGCCGCCCCGCGATGCTCACTCCTCTACTTCCCATCCCCCCGTCGATGTTTCTCCAAGGTCTCTTCATCGGATTCGCCATCGCAGTCCCCGTCGGTCCGATCGGGTTCCTTTGCCTCCGGCGCACCCTGGTATACGGGCGCCTGACGGGGTTTGTGTCCGGCCTGGGGGCGGCCAGCGCGGATGCGCTCTACGGGCTGGTCGCCGCCCTCGGGCTGACCGCCATCTCGAACTTTCTCCTCCGGGCCGAAAACTGGCTCCACCTCGGCGGCGGCCTCTTTTTGGTGGGTCTCGGTCTCAAAACCGCCCTGGCCCGGCCGGCCCGGCCAGGCGATGAAGACAGTGACCCTCCTCCGCCGCGGCGCAGTCTCCCGGCCGCCTACCTCTCCACCCTGGCCCTGACCCTCACCAGCCCGGCCACCATCCTCGCCTTCGTCGCGATCTTCGCCGGCCTTGGCCTCGGTGCGGCCAGTGGCAGTCACCTGCGCGCGCTGCCCCTGGTTGCGGGCGTCTTCACGGGTTCCACCCTGTGGTGGCTGAGCCTGAGCACGGGAGCCGGCCTGCTCCGCCGCCACTTGCAGTCCGGCTCCCTCCACCTGCTCCACGTCTGCTCCGGCCTCGGCATCATTGCCCTCGGCGGCTGGCAGCTCGCCGGATTCGTCCGGCCTTGGCTGCACTTGTAATCCGCCCCCCATCCGGCCAGCCTGAGCCATGCCTGACTCCTGGGACAGTCTCAAGGTGCTCTCCGATTCCACGCGGCTGCGGTTGCTGGCCCTCCTCTCGCGGGAGGAACTTTCCGTCGCCGAACTCCAGGAAATCCTCGGCATGGGCCAGTCCCGCATCTCCTCCCAGCTCGGCCAGTTGCGGCAGGCGGGCTTCGTGTCCGACCGCCGCGACGGCAAGAAGGCGTTTTACTCCCTGCGGCCCGGCCTAGCCCCGGCCCGGCTCGCGCTCCTCCGCGCCGCCTGCGAGTCCGTCGCTGAACTCCCGGAGTCGGTCGAGGACCGCGGCAACCTGGACCGCATCCTCCAAAAGCGCCGCCGCCAGTCCGAACAGTACTTCAACCTCATCGCCGGCAGGCTCGGCAAGGGCTATTGCCCAGGCCGCTCCTGGGAGGCGATCGGCCACCTCGCCCTGCACCTCGTCCCCGCCATCACGGTCGCCGACCTCGGTGCCGGCGAGGGGCTCATTTCCCAGCTCCTCGCCCGCCGGGCCGAGCGGGTCTGGTGCATCGACAGCTCGCCCAAGATGGTCGAGGTCGGCGCCGCCCTGGCGAAGAAGAACGGTCTCGCCAACCTCACCTACCGGCTCGGTGACATCGAGCAGGTCCCCCTGCCCGACGCCACCGTTGACCTGGCCATCCTCTCCCAGGCGCTGCACCACGCCAACCACCCGCAGGCGGCCGTCCACGAGGCCCACCGCATCCTCAAGCCCGGCGGCCAGATCCTGGTGCTCGACCTGAAGGAGCACGCCTTCGAGCAGGCGCACGCGCTCTACGGCGACCAGTGGCTCGGTTTCAAGGAGAGCACGCTGCACGATTTCCTGAAAAAATCCGGCTTCCAGCAGGTCGAAGTCACCGTCGCCTCCCGCGAGGAGCACGAGCCGCACTTCGAAACCCTCCTGGCCAGCGGCGTGAAGCCGGGGAAGTAAATCCCCACAGGCCCAGGTTTCTGCTCGCAGCACCGGGCGCAGCTCTGCTACACGGCTTTCTGATTTGAAAAGGAAGAGGAAGAGCAGACCGCGGCACCATTCGCCTCGGGACTCGCGGCGACGGTGCCGGGAAGAGGTTGCTGGGGCTACGTTTTGCTAACAGTGGAGGAAAAGGGCGGGCAAGAGGGCTGCGGTGAGGAGGGAGTCAAAAGCACGGGTGGCCAGCCGAAAGCAACTCCTTCCCCCTTTAACCCCTTACCCGCCTCGCGCAGAAAGCCGTGAGCTCGGCCTCCCCGAGTAGGAGCCTGCTTGCAGGCGATCACTCTTCCTCTCCGCCCGGCAGCCACCGCCCGGCTGGAGGCGAGGGTGCCCCGTGAGCTCAAGAAAACGCTGACCCAGGCAGCGGCTTACACCGGGCATTCCACCCTGACCAGCTTTGTGGTTTTCGCGCTGCAAACCAGCGCCCGCAAAATCATCGAGGAGCACAATCAGGCGAAACTGACAGCGGAGGAATCGACGCAATTCGTCGAGGCCTTGCTGGCGCCAGTCGCCCCCAACGCCCCGCGGCGGGACGCCTTTGCGCGGTATCGCGAAGCCCGCGCCCATGCGTAATGCCCTGGCGCTTCGAGCCGCTGACGAAACTGCACGACCGGGCGGGTTTCCGCAGCGCGAGTGAGCCTCTCAACGTCTATCTTCAGCAACTCGCGCGGAAGGATGCGGAACGGCGGGTCGCGGCGGTTTTTGTCATGGTCGCCACCGCATCCCCGGCCATGATCGTCGGCTACTATACGCTTTCCGCCTTCGCCGTCGAGGTGACGGAGCTGGCCGAAGTACTGCAAAAGAAGCCAGATCAGGGCATATAGATGCGCGGCGACGATTGCCACGGGCCGGCGGCGGCCCAGCCGGTCGGAAACCGGCCCGATCACTAGGCACCCGACTGCGAAACCGGCGAAATAGAGCGAGAGGACGGCAGATGCCTTATTCCGGCTCAAGCCCAGGCCCTGGGTCAGGAACGGCATGGCCCAGAGTCCGCCGAAGGCAAAAAAACTGCCGGCGATGCCGGCGTTGACGAGCGCCGCCGGCCAACCGACCCGATTGCGCACGACCTGCCACAGTCCTTGCCACACTTCGGCCATGCCCGGCGCGGCTCCCGGCGCAGACGCGGTTTCCTCGGGACGGTCCCGCACCACCACCCAGGTGGTCGCACCCAGCACCACCGCAACGACCCCAGCGTAGGTGAAAATTACTCTCCAACCAACCTGCTGGGCCAACAGCGACAGCGGAGCCCCGGCCAGCACCGATCCTAGGTTGCCCACCACCATGGCCGCAGCACCGCCGAGCCGGGCGCGCACGCCGGGCACCGGGCTATCAGCCCGGGGGCGTTGGCCCCAATGGCTTCAGCCGCCAGCGTGCCAGCCGGCCAACCAACGGCCAGCCGTTCAACGGGCGCAGCAACCCGTGGCGGTCAATCCACCGGGCGTAACGCACGTAGTCCGGATCCAGCGAAAGATGCCGCTCCTCCGTCTTCGCCCGGAGAAAATAGATGCCGTTCAGCAGCAGCAGCAGCACGCTGTGACGGAGCGTCGACCAGACCGAGTCAGTCACGACGAACGGCACCGAGATCATCCACCAGGAAAGATTCTTCGCCCAATAGGCGGGATGCTTGGTGAAACGGTACGGCCCGCTGGTGATGATCCCCCGGTGGGTCAGGTTGGAAAACCTGCCGCCGAAGGAGACCGTGGCCCAGACGTAGATCCCCACCAGCACCAGGATCGACGTGCCCCACAGGGCGTAGAGCCACGGCTGGCGGCCCAGCCAGTCGCCCCAGACCAGTCCGGATTGATAGCTCAGGTACTGCCCGCCGATGAGTCCCCAGAACGGATCGTAGCAGGCCAGTGCCACCACCCAGCCGAGCAGGGTCGGCTCGCTCGAGCGGAGGTGCGTGTCCGTGACGCGGAACGACAGCAGATACGTCATCGACACGAGCCCGACATCCATGAAAAACAGGAAAAAATACAGGAAGTCGTACACGCCCTTGAAGGTGCCGAGCCGGGCGGCGCTGTAGCCGTACAGTGTGCCAAGGTCGCGGCACAGGTAGGCAAACATGAGCGGGAGGAAGAACCCCTTGATCATCCAGCCCAGCAGATGCTGACGGATCGCGTGCCCGTCCCCGCCCGTCCCCCGGCCGGTCACCAGCCGGCCAAAGTGCCAGAGGTTGTCCTCCGGCTGTGTCATCCGGGCGTCCACCCAGTACAGGTAGGGCAGGGCCAGCAGCAGCCAGACCGGCAAAATTGTGCGGAGCAGGGTCCAGTAATTGCCGTAAAATGCGGCCCCGTTCGCATATTCCGGAAAGAGCCCATATCCCGCTGCGACCGCGCCCATGCTCACCAGCAGGCCCGCGAATTTGGTCAACGTCCGTCCCCATGAACCCTGCGGCGGCTGTCGCACCAGCGCCGCCCCTGGCTGCCGCCAGACCCGGTGCCAGGCCAGCTCCGGCCCGTACACTCCCAGCGCCGTCAGGGCCATCAGCCCCAGCGCCGCCGGCACGATCCCGGCGAAAGGACGGAAGGCCCACAGCAGGAACGCGCCCAGCAAATACGCCCCGGCCATCGCGGCCGCCACCGCCGGAGGGGTGGCTGAAACCGGCAACTCGGGATCGGAAACGGTGGTGGCGGGGGACGGGCTCACAGGACGGCTGCTTAGGTGGTAGCGAATCCAACCCCGGTGGAAAGCCAGAACCAAAGCCACCCGGTCCGGTCGCGCAGAATCTCGACTCCGGCCGCATCCTACGTCCCTCCCGCCTCCCAGCGGCCGGGCACGACAAGCGCATCGGCCCCCTTCCCTGAAGCAACCTCTGTCCGACCGCCAGTGCCGCCAGGATTTTACTTGCGGGCAAAACCCCGAAATTTTTCCGATAGCGGGTTTGACCCGCTGGATTGTCTTCTGGGGTACGTTTACTGCCGCCATCCACCATGAATGCCTCCAGCCACTCCTCCGTCACGCCCCTCGACCAGCCCCTTGGTCTTCGCCAGCCGATCCTCCCCCTGATCCGGTTGGGCCTCACCCTGCTCGGCTGCCTACTGCCCGCCCTGTCCGCCCGCGCGGATACCGCCCCCGCCATCACCACTCTGCCATCCTCCCAGACCATCAATCTGGGGCAGAGCGCGACGTTCACGGTGACCGCGACCGGCACGGCACCTCTGGCATATCAATGGTACAAAAACGGCGTGACCATCAGCGGAGCGACCTCCGCCAGCTATACGCTCTCCAACGCCAAAGCCGCCGATGCAGGTGCCTACACCGTTGCGGTCAGCAATGCCGCGGGCAAGGCCCTCTCCTACGCCCCGTTCGGCCCGTCATTCTCCAGCGGCAGCATCCACAGCATGGCGGTCAAGGCGGATGGCTCCCTCTGGGGCACAGGTAGCAATGCGGACGGACAGCTCGGCGATGGTACGCCAGTGGCCCGCTACTCCCCGGAACGGGTGGCGACCAGCATCACCGCCGTGTCGGCCGGCTATGCCCACAGCCTGATCCTAAAGACCGACGGCTCCCTCTGGGCGGCCGGCAACAACAACTTCGGCCAGCTCGGCGACGGCACCACCACCGCGCACAGCACGCCCGTGCAGGTCGCGACCGGAGTCACAGCCATCTCCGCCGGCCACTACTACAGCCTGTACCTGAAGAGCGACGGCTCTCTCTGGGGCATGGGCAATAACAGCACCGGGCAGCTCGGCGACGGCACCACCGCCGCCCGCCAAACTCCGATCCAGATCGCCACCGGCGTCGCGAAAATTGCCGCCGGAGACCTACATACGCTCTTTGTCAAAACCGATGGGACCCTCTGGGGCACCGGCCTGAACTATCTCGGGCAGTTGGGTGACAGTTCCTACGGCACTCATTACGCGCCTCTGCAGATTGCGTCCGGCGTGGTGGACGTGGCTGCCGGCGCAAGTCACAGTCTGTACCTGAAGAGCGACGGCTCCCTCTGGGGCATGGGCAACAGCTCCTACGGGCAACTCGGCAGCGGCGTGTACAGCTACTCCCAGCCCGTCCCAGTCCAGCTCGCGACCTCAGTCACGGCCATCTCCGCCGGGAACTACCACAGCCTGTATGTGAAGAGTGACGGCACCCTGTGGGGAGTCGGCGCTGACTATGCCGGGCAGTTGGGCGACGGCTCCTTTTACAACTCCTACTTCACCCCTATCCAAATCGCGACCAATGTGGCTGCGGTAAAAGGAGGCCAGGACAATACGCTCTACCTCAAGTCGGATGGCACCCTCTGGGGCATGGGGAATAACAGCTCCGGGCAGCTGGGTGACGGCACCTCCTCCAACCGCTCCACCCCGATCCCCATTCTCTGCCCGGGTGACTCCCTGGCTCTCCTCAGCATTGTGCTGCCGCCGGCCATCACCACGCAGCCCGTTTCCCAAAGTGTCACCGCGGGCAGCCTGGTGGCCGTCGCGGTGACGACCACGGGCACCGCTCCGTTCACCTACCAGTGGAAAAAGGATGGGCAGGACATCTCCGGAGCAGTGGGGTCGATGTATGTCATCCAGACCATCTCCATCGCGGACAAAGGGAGCTATACCTGCACCATCACCAACTCCGCCGGCACGGTCACGAGCTCCGCCGCCACACTGAGCCTGAACCTGCCCCTGGTCACCGGCCAGACGGGTGCCGCCGGAAAGTCCACCTCCTTCCTCGCCACCACCGGGGGCAGCGGCGTCATCGCCTGGCAGGTCTCCACCGATGGCGGCTCCACCTGGACGAACCTCACGGACAGCGGCACCTACAGCGGCACGGCTTCCACCCTGCTCGATCTTGCCAAGCTCACCCAAGGCATGAACAACTACCTCTACCGTTACCAGGTCACCGGCAGCGGCCAGACCGTGACGAGCGCCAGCGCCAAACTGAGCGTCTTCACCTCGCCGCTGACCATGCCGGTAGGAATCGTGGGGGACAAAACCGGCAATCTCTACGTCACGGATGCCGCCGCCCAGACCCTCGTGAAGATCTCCCCCGATCTGAAGCTCGCCCTCCTGGCGGGGAAAAACGGAACCATGGGCCTGGTCGACGGCTCGGGTGCCGCCGCGCAATTCAATGAGCCCAGCGGCATCATCAGCAAGGACGATGGTTCCATCGTGCTCGCCGATGCCTCGAACAACTCCATCCGGACCATCTCCGCCCAGGGTGTGGTCACCACCCTGGCCGGCAGCAGCACACCTGGCACCGCCGACGGCAACGGCCCGGCGGCCGGGTTCAACACCCCCGTTGGACTTTCGGCCGACCTCGCCGGCGTCACTCTCGTCGCCGACCAGTCCAACCACACCATCCGCCTGGTCACCGGCACCGGCCATGTGGTCACGCTGGCCGGCAAAGCCGGCGTCCCCGGCACGGGCGATGGCCTGGGCTCCCTCTCGAGCTTCAACCGGCCGACCGGCATCATCACCCGCCGCGACTCCTACAACTACTATACCTGGCAAGACGGCAGCTACACGAACACCGACAATGGCTACGGCACCATCTTTGTCTCCGACCAGGGCAGCAACACCATCCGCGCCGTCCACTCCAGCGGCCAGGTTTCCACCTACGTCGGCCTGGCCAGCCAGCCGGGATCCACCGATGGCTGGCGCTACGGGGCCAGATTCAACAAGCCCAGCGGCCTGGCCATGGACGGCGACGGCAACCTCTACGTCGCCGACACCGGCAACCACACCATCCGCAAAGTCGATACCCAAGGCAACGTCACCACTTTGGCCGGGCTGCCCGGGGTCAGCGGATTGATGGATGGCACCGGCAATCGGGCTCTCTTCAACGCGCCCGAGGGACTGACCTATGCGATTGACCGGAACTTTTATGTCACCGACACCGGCAACAGCGTCATCCGCAAGGTCACACCCGCCGGTGTGGTCACCACCCTGGCCATTCTCGGCAACGTCCCGGTCATCTCCACCTCCCCTGCCAGCCAGACCGTGACCACAGGCTCCAGCGTCACCTTCTCTGTCGTGGCCGCCGGCGAAGGCACCTTGGCGTACCAGTGGAAAAAGGGCGGGGCAGACATCACCGGAGCCACGAGTGCCAGTTATACGATTTCCGCGGCCGGCACCGTCGACGCCGGCAATTACTCCGTCGTCGTGACCAATAGTTGGGGCTCCACCACCAGCACCGCCGCCACGTTGACGGTGAATGCTGCTCTCCCCCCTCCTCCCAGCGGCGGTGGCGGTGGCGGTGGCGGTGGCGGTGGTGGCGGTGCCCCCAGCATCCTGCTCCTGGCCGGGCTCGCCACGGCCGCCGCCATCCGCGGTGCCTTCCGCCACGACAAGCCATTTCCTGCCGCGTAACCCGCCCGCCCCTCAGCAAGACCAGCCCTCCTGCGTGCCCCGCAGGAGGGACAAGGCACCGTGGAAGTCACTGGTTGACATTAACCACACCGGAGAAGTTTTTGCCGCCGGAGGGATCGGGCCGGCGACCAGCAACCCATTCGCCTTGGAGGCACCGTTACGACGGCCCGCGGCTTCGGCGGTCGCGGCGTCGAGACCGGGCGGGCAATTTCTGGCGGAACGCCTCGGTCTTCGCCGCGTCCTTCTTGGCGTGGGTCTTCCGCGGCACCTTCAAGACCCCGCCGGCTTTCCCCAGCAGTGCATACACGCGGCTGAGCGCCAGACCTCGTTTGGTTCGCTGCTTGATCCAGGCTTGCGCCTCCTTGGCTCGGCGGAACTGCCCGGCCCGCAATTGCTCGACAAAGGCCGCGTGGTCGCCGCCGGCCAGGGTCGGCTTCAGGCCGTGGCCGCGCTGGAGCAACGCGGCGACTCCCTCGCATCGCCCCAGTGTCCAGATCCGCGGGTCTGTTGGCATGAGGGCTTGCATGCGCCAGCCTGGATGTTTGGGTCGGATTGGTGGGACATACTGGAGAACAATTCGCTGACATCGCTGTATCACCGCTCGGTCTGCTCCTGATGGAGAGCCTGGCGGGCGGCGGGGCGTGGCCCGACTCTGCCGTGGCGCAGCGCGTCAGCACCTCCTTGCGCGAGGTGCCTGCCGCAGGACTGCTCCACCTGGGCACCCGCGAACTTGATTCACTTCTGCCGCCGGCGGCGGCCTGGTGGCGCAATTTCTCCCGCGCCTACTTCACTCTCCTGTGTCACCTTCCGAATCTGGAACAAGCCCGGGAACTCGCCCCCATTCCCGCTCCGACGGAGAGCGAACTCAACTCCCTGATCGACACGGCCCCTCCCCTCCGCGGGGGCGAATACCTCGATCCGGCGCTCCTGGTGCGACTATGGACCCAGCTCGATGCGTTGGTCAGGGCGCAGGTTTCCCGCCACGAGGGCGGGGCGGCGGCCTGGATTCAGGAAGCCAACCCTCTCTGGCGTTTGGTCGGACGGGTGACTTTCCACCTCGCGGAGAACAAGAACAGCCCTGAGCACCCCTTTGCCTTCATGGCCAGCTATGCGTCGCGTTTGTCCAGCCAGTCGCGGGTGCAACATCTGCCACTGGGACGCGCCCTGCAGGAATTTGCGGGCGCCCAGAATAAAACCGGCCTGCTCAACCTGCTCGCCCCGGTGCAAAAGGCCGCCGCGAAAAGCGAGCTCATCCGCCAGCTCGTCGATTCCGGTAGGATTTTCAAACCCCTTCTCTGGCACCCGGCCGAAGCGTATCGGTTTTTGCGGGATATTCCGGTACTGGAAGAGGCCGGGGTGATGGTGCGGCTGCCCGACTGGTGGAAGGGCTCTCGCCCGCCCCGCCCGACGGTCCGCGTAACGGTGGGAAACAACAAGGTTTCCGGCCTGGGCACCGAGGCCCTCCTCGACTTCTCTGCGAGCGTGACCCTCGAAGGCGAAGCTCTCTCTCCAGAAGATCTCCAGCAACTCCTGTCCGCGGCGGAGGGCTTGGCGCTTGTCCGTGGCCGCTGGGTTGAGGTGGATGCCGGGAAACTCCGGCAAGCCCTCGACCATTGGCGGCAAGTCGAGGAACAGGCCGCCCAGGGAGGGATTTCTTTCTTCGAAGGCATGCGCCTGCTTTCGGGCTTTTCCAGCGGCGGGGAAAAGGGCCGGCCGGAGGTGGCCGACGCCACGGAAACGGCTCGGGAGTGGGCCGGATTGGAAGCGGGGGATTGGCTCAACTCCCTTTTGGACACACTGAGAGATCCGGCCAGGCTGGAGGTTCTGGAGGCGATTCCGGGACTCCAGGCACAACTGCGCCCCTACCAGCAAACGGGGGTACAGTGGCTGCGTTTCCTTTCCCAACTGGGCCTCGGTGGCTGCCTAGCCGACGACATGGGGCTCGGGAAGACGCTGCAGGTGCTGGCCCTGTTGCTCCTGCGCAAATCCGAATGGCCGGCCGCGCAGCCGCGCAAGCCCTGCCTGTTGGTGGCCCCGGCCTCGCTGCTGGCCAATTGGCGGGCGGAAATCTCCCGCTTTTCTCCTTCCCTGAAAAGTGTGATCGTGCACCCCTCGGAGCCCGCTCCGGAAACGCCCGGCCCGGGCGCGCAACCGGCATGGGGCGAAGTGGATTTTGTGCTCACCACCTACGGGATGATTTCCCGGATGAAGGAGCTGCGCGGGCACTCGTGGGATTTGGTCATCCTAGATGAGGCCCAGGCGATCAAGAACGCGGAAACCCGCCAAAGTCGTGCCGTCAAGGAGCTGCAAGCTGCCGCCCGCTTCGCCCTCACTGGCACACCCGTGGAAAACCGCGCCTCCGATCTCTGGTCGATTTTCGATTTTATCAACCCGGGGCTGCTCGGTTCCGCCCGCGAATTCAGCCAGTATGTCCGGGCCCGCGACGCCTCCGCCCAGCCCGACTACTCCGCGATCCGCAAGCTCACGCGGCCCTATGTCCTGCGCCGCCTGAAAACCGACCGGCGTGTCATCTCCGATCTGCCGGAAAAAACCGAACTCTCCGCTTGGTGCAGCTTGTCGCCCGTCCAGGCCGCGCTCTATGCGAAATCCGTGACGGAACTGGCGGCGGCCATCGAAAACGCCGAGGGCATTCAGCGCAAGGGGCTGGTGTTGGCCTTCCTCATGCGGTTCAAGCAGATTTGCAACCACCCTTCCCAATGGCTCAAGGACGACTCCTATGCTCCAGAGGCCAGCGGCAAGTTTGCCCGCCTGCGCGAACTCGCCGAAGAAATCGCCGAACGCCAGGAAAAAGTCCTTGTGTTCACCCAGTTCCGGGAAATCACCGGGCCCCTGGCCGATTTCCTCGCCGGCATCTTTCGCCGCCCCGGCCTGGTGCTCCATGGCGGCACCGCTGTCCCCCGGCGCCGCGAACTGGTCGATGCCTTCCAGCAGGACGACGGCCCTCCCTTTTTCATCCTCACCGTCAAAGCCGGCGGAGCCGGCCTGAACCTCACTCAGGCCGCGCACGTCCTGCATTTTGACCGGTGGTGGAACCCAGCCGTGGAAAATCAGGCCACGGACCGCGCCTTTCGCATCGGACAGAAGAAAAATGTGCTCGTGCATAAATTCGTCTGTCGCGGCACGGTGGAGGAACGCATTGACCGCATGATCGAGGAAAAACGTTCCCTGAGCACCGAATTACTCGACGGAGGCGGAGAGAAATTGCTCTCGGAAATGAGCAATGAAGAATTGCTGGGCTTTGTCTCACTTGACCTCCAGCGGGCCACTTCGACATAACCGGACCATGTTCAGGTCATACTACGGGTTTCGCCCTTACGTGCCGGTGGCGCAGCGGCGGAAAAACGCCGAGAAAGAGGCGGCCAAACTGAGCCGGAAAGGAAAGGTCTTGGAGCCTGTCCGCCCCGAGGGACGGATTATTGCCCGATCATTCTGGGGCAAGGCTTGGTGCGCCAATCTGGAATCCTACAGCGACTACTCGAACCGGCTTCCGCGTGGGCGCACCTATCTGCGCAACGGCTCGGTCGTGCATCTTTCGATCCAGGCGGGCCGCATCGAAGCCTTGGTCAGCGGCTCCTCCCTTTACAAGATCGCCATCGCCATCAAGCCGTTTCCCGCCGCCAAATGGCAGGCGCTTTGCCAACAATGCGCAGGCGAAATCGGCTCCCTGATGGATTTGCTGCAGGGAAAGCTTTCCGAACAGGTCATGGCGGTGATGACCCGGCGTGAAACCGGCCTTTTCCCCGCGCCCGCCGAGATCGATCTTGGCTGCTCCTGCCCCGATTGGGCCGACATGTGCAAGCATGTGGCGGCCGTACTCTACGGAGTGGGAGCGCGTCTCGACGCCAAACCGGAGCTTCTTTTCACCCTGCGCTCGGTAAGGCAGGATGAGTTGATCAGCCATGCTGCCACGGCCACTCAATTGGTCCACGCGGCCGGCGCCCCAGGGGAAACCGAACTGGCCGAATCTGCTGTCTCGGCACTCTTCGGCATCGAAATCGACCAGATGCCTCCCGTATCCCAGCCGCAGAAATCAAGGGCCGGAGGGAAAGCTGCCGCCCAACCGGTCGTCGCACCCGGTAAAAAAACGTCCGCTGCCGCCAAAAAAAAGAAATCAACGGTGCGGAAGAAAAAGACCAAAGCCCCAGTCCTGAAAAAAGATCGTCCGCGCAACCCGCGGCGCGCTTAGCCGTCCGGCCCCCCCCTTCGCCACGCTCCCTGTTGCCCTCCCGCCCAGCGAGGCCAATCCTCCTCTCGTCCACCTCAAAATGGGCAAACTGGCGGAGAGGGTGGGATTCGAACCCACGGTACCCTTGCGGGCACGCCTGATTTCGAGTCAGGTACGATAGACCACTCTGCCACCTCTCCGGAACAGGAGG
>CAISJA010000090.1 GCA_903885525.1 uncultured Opitutaceae bacterium | reverse complement strand
TGTATGAACGTTCCCATCATCCCATCGCTTGCGCTCCGGGCTTGTATGAACGTTCCCATCATCCCATCGCTTGCGCTCCGGGCTTGTATGAACAAACACGGTTAATGGACGGCTGACTCCAATTCCGGCATCTCAACCGCATCGGCGACAACGCTGTCGGAGCGGACCGGAGCCGAGCTGCGGCCTCGGGCCGGCGAGGCCGCGAGAATCCGTGCGAAGGCCCGTTCGTCAACATAGCCTGACAGCTGGGCGTGGAGGCCCGGTTCGCGGAGCTTTTCCACGGCCTTGGCCTCGATCTGGCGGACCCGTTCCCGAGTGACATCAAAGAGCGCTCCCACCTCTTCGAGCGTGTAGCTGTAGCCGTCTGCGAGACCAAACCGAAGGCGGATGATCTCCCGCTCCCGATACGAAAGCCCGTCGAGCGCCCGGCCGATAAGCGACTTGAGCGACTGTTGGTTCACGGCGTGCAGGGGATCCTCGTCCCGTTGCTCGCTGACGAAATCCCCCACCGCGCCGTCTTCGCTTTCGCCGAGGGGCTGATCGAGGGAGATGGGCTGCCGCGACATCCGCCAGATGCACTGGGCCTCCTCGACGGAGAGGCCCGTCACCTCGGCCATCTCTTCGATGTTCGGCTCGCGGCCGTGCCGCTGGACGAACAGCCGCGAGGCATTGCGGAGCTTGGTCATCGTATCGACCATGTGCACGGGCACCCGGATCGTGCGGCTCTGGTCGGCGATCGCGCGGGTGATCGCCTGCCGGATCCACCAGGTCGCATAGGTGGAAAACTTGAAACCGCGGGCGTGTTCAAACTTGTCGACGGCCCGCATCAACCCGGAATTCCCCGCCTGGATCAGGTCCAGGAACGAAAGCCCGCGATGACGGTAGCGCTTGGCTATGGAAACCACCAGCCGCAGGTTACCGGCAGCGAGGTCGCGCTTCGCTTTGTCATACCGCTGCTGCAGGTCATCGAGTCGGGCCAGCCGCCGCGACAGCGTGCGCCGGCTCTCCCGCGTGGAGAGCAGCAGCCGCCGGTGTTCCATCTGGAGCGACTCCCGGCTGGTGACAGCGCTGGCTGGGTCGTCGAGCTGTCCGCGAACATCATCCAGCCGGCCGCCGATCGCCCACAGCTGCTTCAGGAGCGGCGTGATCCGCTGGATCCGCAGATGCATTTCCTCGACCAGCCGCACCGCCTTGTTCCGCTGCCGCACGAGCCGCTGCCAGGCGGCCCTGCGTCGCTCCAGGGGCACGCTCCGTGACATGGCGATGCGGTAGAGCTTGGCCTTCTCCTGTTCGATGAGCCGGAGGGTGGCCAGGTTGGGGCCCAGCCGTTTGAGGAAGCGGGCCTTCTCCTTCGTGTTGGTCACCGCCACCTCGATCGTGCGGTCGAGCCGGACCGTTCCCGCCTTGACCCGTTCCAGGAGGCTGACGGCACCGGCAAGAATGAAGTCGTTGGCCAGCATCGTGTGGCGAAACTTCCGCCGCCACAGTTCGATCTGCTGGGCACTCGAGACCTCGGTAGCTCTGGTGAGCAACGGATTGCACCCCATCTGCAACAGGTAGAGCCGCACAGGGTCGTCGATCCGGGCCGTCGACTTCCGTGGCCGCGACGCGGTCGTCGGCGACCTGACCGCCGCCGGCCGGGGGAGGGGCGGCTTCGGCAGGGGAGTTGACGGGTGGGGGCCGGCGCGACGCATGGGGGCTCCTTGTTGCGAATCCGAGGGTGGGATTCCGGGTTGGGATTCCGGGGAATGGCGACTGCCAGTCCCCGGCTCCAGGTGCAGTTGCACGTTCCGCGCCCGGGAGCAGGAAAAAGTCGGGGGGAAGC
>CAISJA010000089.1 GCA_903885525.1 uncultured Opitutaceae bacterium | reverse complement strand
GGTTTTCTGGGATGCCGGGCTGCAACAGCGCCGGCTGCAAGGATGCCCCTGGACCAAGACCGCCGCGGAAATCGTCGCCACCCTGCCCCGCGCAGTTTGGATTTCTTTCGACATCGACGGGCTCGACCCACGGTTCTGCCCGCACACGGGCACCCCGGTGCCCGGCGGGTTGGACTTCGCGGAGGCCGTCCACCTCATCGCCACCGTCGCCCGTTCCGGCCGCAAAATCATCGGCTTCGATCTCAACGAGGTGAGCCCGGCCCCCGGCGGGCAGGACGAATGGGATGCCAATGTCGGGGCCCGCCTGCTCTACAAACTCACGGCCTGGACCCTAGTCAGCCAGGGGCTCCGCCAAACCCGCCGGCGGGATAACTGACGGAAACCCGGGCCGAAGCGGCTTCAGCGCGACAGGGCGGCCTAGATTGCCGGGGGCATCACGCCGGCGTCCTTGCGTGCAGCGGCGATAGCCGCCGGGCTACCGCCGCCAAGGCCAAACCCAAGGACAGGTTCAGAGCTTCCAGCGGAGCCCGAGCGAGAGCAGCCACTTGGGCTCCAGTTGCAGCCCGTTGACCCGCTGGTAAACCGGCACCTGGACGAACGCGAAGGCGAGGGTGCCGGCCGTCACCTCGGCGGTCACCCCGGGGCTGAGGTAGGCAAAGACGCCGCCGCTGTTGGCGGTATCGGCATTGGCACCGTGCTCCCGGGTCTCGGCCTTGAGGTTGAGCTGCAGCTGCGGGGTCAGCCGGCCCGCATTGAGCCAGCGGATACCGCTGTTGAGGGCAACACTGGTGCCCGGAACAAAACCGTCGCGGGCGGCCAGCGGCTGGTCCGCCTGCACCTGGGCAAACACGCTCCCTTGCTCCATCAGCCGGCCGAACCAGGATGCGCCCACCAGCAGGTCGGTTGTTCCGGTGCCCAGTTGCAGGCCGCGGTCAAGCAACCCGCCGGCCTGCGGACCGGAGGCGAAATTTTGCGTGATGCCACCTGTCGGCAGCTTCAGTCCGAACTGGAAGCCGAGGCTGTCGGTGGTGCCAGGCCGCGGATAGCGCACCAGCAGGCGGAGGTCGCCCAGGCCACTGGCTCGCGAGGTGGACAGTTCCGTGTCGCCCGGAGCAATCGTGGCATGGAACCGATCCTGGTAAGGCACGGAGAGGGTGAGCGCCCCCGCGGAACCGAACCCGTAGTTCAGATCCAGCCAGGTGTTGCGGTTGACCGTGCGCTGCTGGATTTCGTTGTCGGCGGGGAAGCTCAGCGCCGCCCGGTTGACCGAAGCTGTGCCGGCGCGCAGCTCCGACTGCTCATAATATTCGGAGCGCAGGCCGAGTCCGAGACCGGGCCGCAGCCCATAGCCTTGGGCGGCCCAGTCCGAGCTGAAGGAGCAGCCGCAGTCCGAGCAGGCCCAGCCGGTGGTGGTGCCGCAGAGGGCGGCAAGGAGGACAAGATGACGTGAAAGCAATGGCATAAGGAGACGGGAAAGGAAAAATACTGCACAGTGCGCGCGTGCGCAGCGACGCGTCCCGGGGACGGGAGGAGGGAAACGTGGACAAAGCAGCGCCGAAGGCGCGGCGAGGGTGGTGAGGCGAAGCGTCAGACCCGCGGCGGAGGCAGCGGCACACGCTCGGTGCGCTCATCCCCGGACTCGTTGCCACTCTGCGGCCATGTCCAGGCCGGCCGGCTCAGCACAATGGTTGGGGCAGCTTCGGCGATCAGTTGGAGTTTCACGCTTCCACCGCCGAACTCAGCATCCCGGGGCGCTTGGTCACGGGCTGCATCCTCCGCCTGCCTCACCACCGTGCAAAGTTCGCAGGGTTTGCTGCCATCAAAGGTCTTCCGCAGCGCAATCCGCGCCGGGAGGACGCTCGCATAGTCCAGGTACATCTTCCCCCATGCCACGACCTGGACCATATTCCAGACCGCCCCGTTGGCACACAGCCAGGCGAACAACAGGCAGAGGATGGAGAATTTCCGTGGCAAAGCGCGTCCGATATCTAGGGCACCGCGTCCCGGCTCAATCCAAATCTTCCGTTGCCCCTCCTCCATCGGCACCGAGAGTTCCAAGATGGAGGAGGGGAGGCCAATTGAGGCGGGCTTTGAAAGTGCGCCCCCCCGCCTCGGCCATCCATTCCGGGTGGATCACCCGCTGCAGCGGTCGCTACCGTTTTCTTGGGAAGATGGAATTTTCGTGCAGCGGGAGAGGGTGATTGTCGAAGACCGCTGCGGCGTCGCAACCCAGGCAAGCCCCCCTCCCGCCGGAGTGAATGCAAGCCCAGGGACGCGATCCGCATCAGGTTGGCGGCAGGGGCTCTGCCCGGCCTGGGCGGGGCAGGGCATCGGCAGCGCCGGGCAACTAGGCTTTGACATGCCGGGGCGGAATTGTAAAAAGCCTTGGCCGGCCTGAGCCGGTTCTTTCCCCCAGCCTATGTGCGCAGAACCCCGTCCCCTGATCGTTGTTGTTGAGGATGAAAAGGAGCTCAGCTCCCTCATCTGCGAGCATCTCGAAATCGCCGGCATGCAGACCCAGCCCTACGACCGCTGCGCCCATGCCTTGCGCTTCCTCCAGCGCAATTTCGCCAATCTCCTCCTGCTCGATCTCAATCTCCCTGATTCGACGGGCTTTCAGCTGCTCACGGAGCTGAAACAGCACGACATCCACCTTCCCACCATCTTCCTGACCGGCAGCACGGAGGAGGCGCACAAGCTGCGGGGCCTGGAAATGGGAGGGGACGATTATGTCACCAAACCCTTCAGCTACGCCGAACTCGTGGCCCGCATCCAGGCGGTGCTGCGGCGTTCCGAAGGGCAGCGCGACTTCCATCTCGCCAAGAACGTCCGGACCATCGACCAGCCGTTTGAACTGCTGGGCACGACCATCCACCCCGACCGGCTGGAAATCGACTTTCCCGACGCCACCGTGCACGCCATCGGGCGCAAGGAGCTCGGCATCCTCGCCTATCTCGACAAGCACCGCCACGCCGTGATCACCCGCAAGGAGCTGATCCACTCCGTCTGGGGCCTCCATGCCGACGTGCGCAGCCGTTCACTCGACCAGTACATCGTGAAGATCCGCTCCGTCTTCGCGGAACGGGGAATCTCGCTCGATTGTTTCAAGACCGTCCACGGCATCGGGTTCATCTTCGAGCCGCCGAAGCGGGGCTGAGGGCCCGGGCGGTGCCGACCCCGCTTGGGCGCTGCTCAAAACAACTCGCGCTGCCCGGAGTAGCGCGTCCGGGCCTCGGCCAGCGACGCCCTCATCTCCAGCGATTCCAGCAGGGCAAACAGTTTCTCCGGCATCGGCTCGCCGGGGCCGACCATCAGCAGCGGTGACCGGGTCCGCAGCGTCGTCAACTGCAGGTTCACGCGCAGGCGCACGGCGGACTGCGCCACCACCTCGCGGAACCGCTCCGGGTGCAGCGCGCCGGCCTGCGCCAGGATGGCTTCGAGCGAGCCGTATGCGGCAAACCACTTCGCGGCAGTCTTGGGCCCGACGCCATTGATGCCGGGAATGTTGTCAGAGGTGTCGCCGACCAAGGCGAGGTACTCCGCGATCTGCGCGGGGGGAACCCCGAATTTCTCCCGCACTCCGGCGGCATCGAGCACCCGCCAGCCCAGCTTGGGGTTGGCCGTGGGCGGAGGTTGCAGCAGCTTCACGCGGTCGTCCACGCATTGCGCGAAATCCTTGTCGGCGCTGACGATCAGCACCTCGTGTCCGGCGTTGGCGAGCGCCCGTGCCTGGGAGGCGAGGAGGTCGTCGGACTCCACCCCTTCCAGCTCGATGCCGACCAGCCCCATGGCGCGAGCGAGGTCCTTGAGCACAGGGATCTGCTTCTCCAGCGCCTCCGGGGTGTCCTTGCGCTGCGCCTTGTATTCCGGATGCAGCGCCAGCCGGTCCTGCGAGCCGCCGAGGTCGAAAAACGCCAGCATGGCGTCGGGGTTGATTTGGTCCTCCAGCCGCCAGATGGTTTTCACCCAGCCATGCAGCGCCCCGGTGGGGAAACCGTCCGAGCGGGTCAATTCCGG
This sequence comes from uncultured Opitutaceae bacterium, assembly GCA_903885525.1. Taxonomy (GTDB): domain Bacteria; phylum Verrucomicrobiota; class Verrucomicrobiia; order Opitutales; family Opitutaceae; genus Didemnitutus. The sequence goes on along the minus strand of CAISJA010000089.1, from coordinate 2,174 downwards.
CATGCCGTAGAAGGCCCGGAAGGCCAGGTTGAATCCGTCAAGGAGAAGCCACTTCGCCATGCCCGACATAACCGGGGTCCGGGTGTGGCGTAAAGCCTGGAGGAGCCGCACCCCGCGCGGGGCCGCCGCATGCGCCCAAGGGGACCAAGGCGGCGCGGCCTTCGCCGCCCTTTGCCTCAGTCCCGCCCGGTATAGCCGGCCAGCAGCGCCGCCAGGCGATCAAGTTCCTCCGCCGCCTTCCGCCCGGGCTCGGGGGAGTGGCGGTTCAGGAGCAGGCTGAAAGCCAGCCGCTCGTGCGCCGCGGTGGTCACATAGCCGGTCATGGTGCTGGCCCAGCGCAAACTTCCGGTCTTGGCGCGCAGGTTGCCCTCGGCAGGCGTGTCACGCAACCGACGGCGCAAGGTGCCGTCGACCCCCGCCACCGGCAGCGAGGCCAGGAAGACCTCCCCCTCGGGCCGGGCCGCCATGAATTCCAGCAGGCGCACGAAGGCACCGGCCGTCGCGAGATTGTTGCGGGACAGGCCCGAGCCGTCCTCAAAGACCACCTCCTCGGGCCGCAGTTTGAATTCGCGCAAAAATCCCCCCAGCGCCGCGAGCGCCAGTTCGTCCGAGCGCACCCAGTCGGCCGTGTTGCCACTCCGGCCCATCTCCCCGAGGTGGGCAAAAATCAGGTCCGTTTCGAGGTTCTGCGAGGGCTTCATCAGCGCCGGGATCATTTCCCGCAGGGGCGGAGACAGGACAAAGCCGAGCGTGACAAGGCTGCGGGCCGGAGGCTCGGGCCAGACCGCCGCCCGCGCCCCGCCCGCCACCGGAATACCGGCGCGCCGGAGCGCCTCGCACAGCGCGGCGGCAAACCAGGCGGCCGGCCGGGGCACCGGCACCTCGGTGACCTCCGGCGCACCGCCCGACGGCATTTCCCCATACACCTGCACCCGGGTGGAACCAGGCAGTCGCTGCACCCGGAGCTGGCTTTGCCCCCCGGCGGCAATGGTGCGGGTGTGGTTCTCCAGCACCAATCCGGTCAGCGGCGACAAAAGTTCCAGGCGGCAGGGATTCCCCGGCTCCGCCGCCGGTGCCATGCTCAGGTCCACCTGGTTGTCGAGGAGCGACACCGCAGAAATCTCCGCCCCAAACCCCTCGTTCAGATCGTCCGCGGTCCACGCGGCCCCGAACGGCGGGCAGCGCAACCAGGTGGCGTCGGCCACCACATCCCCCTGAATCGACTTCACCCCCGCCTGTTGCAGGGTGGCGATGATCGGATCGAAGACGGACCAAAAATCCCCCGGGCCGGCACGCGGCTTCCAACTCGGGTCGCCCCGCCCGCAGACGACCAGGTCACCGCGCAGGCTGCCAGAGGAATCCACCGGAGCGTTTGCCCGCAACGGCGTGCGGATCCGGTAATCCGCCCCCAGGCGGACCAAGGCCAGGGCGGCGGGGTAGAGCTTGCACGACGAGGCCGGGCTCATCCGCCGCCCGGGTTCCCATTCAAAAAGGGTCCGCCCCGTATCGAGGGAGATGATTTTCACCCCCCAGACGGCGCCGGCAAACCGCGGAGACCGCAGAAAATTCCCCAGTGCCCCCTGCAGGTCCGCCAAGGTGGCCGGGGCCGGGACCGGCGGTTCGGCCCGGGGTTGCGCCCGCGCTCCGGGGCCGGACAGGCAAACCAGGACAACCAAAATGGGCAGCATCCGCATGGCACCAAATAGCATTGCCCGAGTATCGGAGCGGGTCACGCTCAAACCCGGCATGAGCCCCGCCCTCCCCTACAAAATCAGCGTCCTGGTCTTCCTGGAAAATTCCGCCGGAGAACTCTTGCTCATGCTCCGGGCCAAGCAACCCAACCTCGGCGTCTGGTCGCCCATCGGCGGCAAGCTGGAGATGGCCACCGGGGAATCCCCCTTTGAATGCGCCGTGCGGGAAACCGCCGAAGAAACGGGACTGCACCTGCGTCCCGCCGACCTGCATCTGTTCGCCATGATCGCGGAGAAGGCCTACCAGGGCAGCACCCACTGGCTGATGTTTCTCTTCCGCAGCCAGGTCCGGCTGGAACATTTGCCGCCGGATATCACGGAAGGAAAATTTGCGTTCTGGTCGCGGGACCAGATCAGCCATCTGGCCATCCCCGAAACGGATGCCGCCGCCCTCTGGCCCATCTACGACCAGTACCGCGAAAG
>CAISJA010000088.1 GCA_903885525.1 uncultured Opitutaceae bacterium | reverse complement strand
GCACCTGGAGGTCCTCGACGCCGCGGGCCGCCGGGCCTACCGGGAGAAAGAACTCGAGCTGCAGCCGGATCTCTTCACCGTCTTCCTGGCCACCGGTGGAAACGGGGCGAACAACCACCTCGCCCTGCTACCGCAATTGCTGCCCCATGCCGGCCGGCTGCAGGTCATCGTCATCTGCGGCAAAAACCGCGAGGCCTACAACCAGATGGTGCACTGGCGCGCCGAGCATCCGGCGCTGGAGTGCTTTCTCGACGGCTATTCCGACGAGGTCCACCTCCTCCTCCAGGCCAGCGATGCCGTCGTCACGCGCGGTGGCACCACCACCTGCGCCAAGGCCCTGCATTTCCGCTGCCCGATCATCTTCAACGCCATCGGGGGCATCATGCCGCAGGAGGAGTTGACGGTGAAATTCTTCCGCAACGGCCACGGGGCCGAGCTGCTCGAGAATGCCGCCGCCCTCGGCCGCATCCTCGATGCCTGGATGGCTGATCCCCGAAAGTACGAGGAGCTGCGGGAGCGTTTCCTCGCCCTCCGCTACGAAGAGGATCCCACCGTGCTGATCCGGGAGCTGGTGGACCTGGCGGCCGGCGCGGCGGGAGAAAAACTCGCCCCGCGGGAGTATCCGCCGAAACCGCGGGCCGGATAGGGAGCGAAGGAACGGAGGCGCTTTCCGGCCGGCGGCATCCGGATTCCGATTTCCGGCTTCCCTGAGGGCGGCATTGCCCCTTGATTGGGCCAGGACCACCGCTTGCCCGACTCCCCCGCCATCGCCCTGCTCTTCACTACGTTTCCGAAAACTTCGGAGACTTTTTTGCAGCGCGACGTGGCGGCGCTACAGGCGCAGGGGCTGCGGCTGCGGCTATACTCGCTGTGGGGCGGCGGCGGCAGTTTTCGCGGCCTGCCCGTCCGCACTTTCAACAAATGGCGCCTGGTGCCGTTGTTCGCCCTCACCCTTCCGTGGAACTGCTTGCGTCGGCCGCGCCTCATCGGCGCGCTCTTCGCAGGCGTGGCCGTCCGCCGTCCGCCCGGCTGGCTGAATTTCTGGGAAAACCTGCTCGGGGCGGGTTTCGCCGGATGTTTTTACCGTGAATTCCGCGCCGATCCGCCCGCGCTCGTGCACGGCGCCTGGGCCGGGGCGCCGGCCACGGCCGGCTGGCTGCTCTGGCGCATCCTCGGCATTCCCTACAGCACCGGGGCGCATGCCTACGATTTGTACGAACATGGCGGCGACTGGTGGCTGATGGAAAAGATCCGCCTGGCGCGTTTCGTCCAGACCTCCACCGCGATGGGGCGCGACCTGCTGCTGGAACGCGGGGCGCCGCCGGATAAAATCCATGTCATCCGCCGCGGGCTCGATCCTTTCCCAGTGTTCAAGCCGCTGCGCGGGGCGCGGACGCCATGGCGCCTCATTTGTGTTGCGCGGCTTGTGCCGAAGAAGGGCTTGGACCACCAGCTGGCGGTCTATGCCGCGCTGCATGCGGCTGGATTGGCGTTTGAAGCGCGGATAGTCGGCGACGGCCCGTTGCGCCGGCGGATCGTGGCGGAACTGACCCGGCTCGGGCTGAGTGACCGGGTGCGCCTGCTCGGCACTCTGCCGCAGGAGGAGGTCTGGCGGGAACTGGCCTGGGCGGATGTGCTCCTCCATACGGGCGTCATCGCTCCCAGCGGCGATCGCGACGGCCTGCCGAATGTCATTCCCGAGGCGATGGCGGCAGGGGTGCTGGTGGTGACCTCACCGGTTTCCGCCACGACGGAAGCTGTCCATCCGGAACGTACCGGCCTGGTGGCTGCGGTCGACCAGCCCCAGGCCTGGCTGGCGGCGCTGCAACGGCTGGCGGCGGACGATGCGCTGGCGGAACGGCTCCGCCGGACGGCCCGCGCGTGGGTCGAGGAAAACTACGATGCGCGCCGCAACACCGCAACCTTGGCGGCCTGTTTCCGGGAGGCCATGCAGCCGTGATCTACTACGATGTCACCAAAATGGCCGGGGCCAGCCACCGCTCCGGCCTGACACGGGTGAGCCGGCGCCTGCGCGAGGAGCTGGGGCGCACCCTTGTGCCGGTCCAGTGGGACGGGAGACGCCGGGCCTTTGTCCTGGCCGGAGGGCGGGGGCCGGCACCTCTGGCGGCGGCGGACTGGCTGCTGACGGTCGAGCTCTTCAGCGAGGCCGAGCGCGCCGGATTCCGGGATTTTGTGGCGGCACCGCCCTGCCGGCTGGCGGCGTTTTTTCACGATGCCATCCCGCTGCGGCTGCCGCATATCACCTGGCCGCAGAGCGTGCAGCGGCACCCCGATTACCTGAAACTGCTGGCCGGATTCGACCGGATCTGGGCCGTTTCCCAGGCCAGCCGGAACGATCTGGTGGAATTTTGGCGCTGGCAGGGCACGGTTCCGCGCGCCCGGGTGGAGACGATCGCCCTAGGCGCGGATTTCGATGGGTCCGGGCGCGTCGCCCGCAGCAGTGCGGACACGGCCGGCCGGGCGGCGTTGCTTTGCGTGGGGATCATCGAGCCGCGGAAGAACCAGGAGTTTCTGCTGGAGGTCTGCACCGCACTCTGGGGGGAAGGCCTCGATTTCGACCTGCAGGTGGTCGGGCGCGTGAATCCCCATTTTGGCGGGCCGATGGCGCGCCGATTCAGGGCCGCGCAGCGGCGCGAACCCCGTCTGCACCTGCACGCAGCGGCCGGCGATGCGGCGTTGCATGCCTTGTACGGGGCGGCCCGCGCCGTGGTTTTCCCCACTCTCGCCGAGGGCTGCGGCCTGCCCCTGCTCGAAGCCCTTTGGCGCGGGGTGCCCTGCGTCGCCAGCGATCTGCCCTCCCTGCGGGAGAATGCGGCGGCGGGGGGCTGCCTGCTGGCGCGGGTCAACGATGCGGCCGACTGGCGGGAGCAGCTGCGCACCGTTCTGGCCGATCCGTCGAAATTGCAGTGCCTCCAGCAGGCGGCCGCCCGCCGCCCGCTGCCGCGCTGGGCCGACACCGCCTGGTGCCTGCTACAGGGCTTGGAGTGAAAAACCTGCGCGGCGGCAGGGGGCGGTCGGTCGGCGCCCGACAACCGGGCGGGCAATCCCCGCCGGCGGGTCCGGGGCTCAGAGCTGCTTGACGGCGTAGGCCATGGCGGCGGCGATCTTTTCCAGATCAGCGTCGCTGTGCAGGGCGGAGACGGCGGTTCGGATCAGATCCTTGCCCGGAGGCACCGCCGGGGCGATGGACATGACCGTAAAGACGCCCTTGTCCAGGAGGGCGTTCCAGAAGCGGTAGACCAGCTCCTTCGAGCCGAGCACGATCGGTACGGCAGGCGTTTCGCTCTCCCAGGTGTCGAGGCCGAGGCCCTTGAGCATTTCGCGGTAGCGTTTGGTGTTCCGCCAGAGACGCTCCAAATGCTGGGGCTCGCTCTGCATGACATCGAGGGAGGCCGAGGCGGTGGCCGCCTGGCTGGGACCAATGGCCGCGCTGAAGAGGGTCTGTTTCGAATTGGTGCGCAGATATTCGATCATGTCCCGGGAGCCGGTGATGAAGCCGCCTGTGCTGGCCAGCGACTTGGACATCGACCCGCAGAGGATGTCCACCTTGTCGTTGAGTTTGAAGTGATCGACGGTGCCGCGGCCCTGGCGGCCGAGCACGCCGAAGCCGTGGGCATCGTCGAGCACGGTGAAGCAGCCGGCCTCCTCGGCGAGCTGGGCGATTTCCGGCAGCCGGCAGACATGGCCTTCCATCGAGTAGACGCCTTCGACGACCAGCATCTTGGGCGTGCCGTGGGGGAGGCTCTTGAGCACCTGGCGCAGATCCTCGGGGTTGTTGTGCGAGAAGCGCTCGACCCCGGCCATGGAAAGGCGCACGCCATCCCACAGGCAGGAGTGAATGTTCTTGTCGGCAAGGATGACGTCGCCCTTCTGGGCGAAGGTGGCGACGGCGGAGCAGCAGGAGACGTAGCCGGCCACACTGATGTGGCAGGCCTCGCGTCCGAGGAACGCGGCGATTTTTTCCTCCAGGGCGGTATGGTAGGAACGCGAGCCGTTGGAGATGCGCGCCCCGGTGGTGCTGGTGCCCCAGATTTTGGCGGCCGCGCCGCAGGCCTCGATCACCTTCGGGTGGAAGGAGAGCCCGAGGTAGTCATTGCTGGAGAGCATGATCATGTCCCGGCCCTGGAGGCGGATGCGGGTGCCCTCCTGCCACTCCATCGCGTGGTAGTAGGGCTTGTACTTGAGACGCATCTTGGTCGCGTAGTCGTCCTGCGCGCGTTCGATGATCGCTTTCTTGGTCTTGGAGAAAAGGGACAGGGCCATGAAAAAATCCGGAGCCAGACTACAGGGCAGAACGGGGGGCCTTAGCAACCGCAAAGGCTGCCCATCGGTCAGCGGCGCGCCAGGCTCTGTTGCCAGACCAGCAGATCATCGGCATACTCGTGCCAGCCGCGGAACCGGCGCTGGCGTCCGACGCGGGCCAGCGCCGCCAATTCCTCCGGCTGGGTGAGCAGCCGGCGCAAGGCGTGGGCGAGGCCGGGCGCATCCACTTGCTCCACCACGAGACAGCCCCCGCCCCGGGTCGACTCACCCAGCGCGCCCCGGCCCGAACAGACGCAGGGCCGGCCATGTTGCAGGCTTTCCAACACCGGCAGGCCGAAGCCTTCGGCCAGGGACGGATAGACGGTGAAGGAACAGCGCCGGTAGGCGGCCTGGAGGGCGGAGGCAGCCACGGTGCCGTGATAGAGCAGGGGCCGTCCGGCCGCCTGGAGCTCCCGGATCCGGGCGAGCGCCGTGGCGGCGGTGTCGGGGCGGGCCAGCCCGATCAGCTCCAACTCGAAGAGCAGGCCTTCGTTCCACAGGGTCTCGGCGGCGTCCAGCAAGGCGCGATGGTTTTTGCGCCCTTCGATCGTGCTGACGCAGAGGATGCGCGGGCCGGACCGGGGCTCCTCCGCCGGCTCGCCGGCCGGCAGAGGATCGAGGCCGAGGGGAATCGCCTGCACCGGGGGCGCATTGGCGACGCCGAGCCACCGCCAGAAATCCCGCAGGGATGTGGCGGAGTCCTCCGAGACGGCGGCGACGCCGTCGAATTGGAGCAGTTCCCGCAGGTAGGCCGGCAGCCGGGCCACGGTTCCGGGCGGGGTGAGTTCGGGAAGCTTCAGACCGATGGCGTCGTGGAACAGCGCGACGCAGGGGCCGTCGATGAGGTGTTTGAGCTCGGCCACGCGGGCCCCGACCCGGGCGGAGAACAGTTCCGGGAAGATGGCGCCATGGGCCCGAGGCAGGGCGGGAGGCCGGCCGGTGAGCCGGCGAACATGCCCCACGACCCGCCGGTGCAGGGGCCACCGGGTGCCGCGCGAACGGCCGCTCGCGCCGTGGCGGTCGCGCAGCCGGACCAATTCGCCAGCCCCGAGTGGGCGCCAGCCTTGCAGGAAGGGGTCGAAACAGACGGCGGCGGCGGCGCCGCGGCGTTCCAGCTCGGCCGAGAGGGACCGGCACACCCGCTGGATGCCCGTTTGCGCCAGGGTATGGCTGGTGTGGGTGGCGTCGAGGAGCAGCACTGCGGGGTTCAGGGCGGAACGGGACCGAAGCTCATGCGGGTGATCGACCAGCCCAACTGGCGGGGATCTCCCGACAGGCCCAGACGCATCGGCGAATTGGCGGAGGGCAAACGCAGGACAACCGTCACGATGGGGCGCAGATTCCAGATCGAGGCGGGAATCTGCGCGGTGAGCGTCCGGGGTGATTTGAGATCGAAGTTCGCGACCGGACAATCGTTCACGTAGAGGACCGCCGGCTGATGCGGGATGCGTTTGCCGGCCGTGAAAGGCTCGGCCACGATCGTCATCAGGACATCACTGGTCGCCGGGACGGAACTAAAGCGCAGTGCGGCCCGGGGCAGGGTGGTCCAGCAGGACGGTCCGTTGGGAGTGGAGAAGCCGTAAAAGCAAAATTGCTCCAGGTTGCCCTCCTGGCTGCAGTCAATGATTGTGCCGCGGGGATCGAGCGGGCAGGAATCAAAATAGATCCGCAGATCCCGGTCGAGTGGCATGCTGCGCCCCGGGAGGGGCCGGCGGGAGAGGCGCCACACGGACATTTCGGGCGGATTGTACTCTTCGGCGGAGGGCTGGAAGGTCCGGTAGTATCCGAACATGAAGCCCCAGTTGCCCTCGACGCGGAAACGGCTGCCGAGACGTTTCAGGGCAAGGGCGGTTTTGGCGGCTTCGCGCCAGTCGTCATGTTCGAAGACGAGAAATTTGGTCCGGCTGGCCTGCGGATCGGCCTCCAGCGCGGCGGCGGTGACATCCAGCCAGCGATGGTCCGCTTTCTGGGCGGATTGGGGCTCCTGGTTGAAATGCCAGACGAACGCCGCCCCTGCCACGCAGAGAGCGCCGCCGCCGAGGAGGGCCCGCTTTTCGGGCAGACGCGGGGCCAGGACCGCCGCAAAAACCATCAGGATCGCGTAGAGGATGGCATAGTAGAAGTGCCCATTGAAGGCGTACATCTCCCCGGTCTGGATCATACCCCAGACCAGGGTGAGCGCCAGGCAGAGGGCGATGAGGGTGGAAAATCTGCCCAGAAAACGGCGCTCGGGTGTGGAGGCGTCATGGCGATGGCCTCCCCCAAACAGACTGAAGCCAATGACACCGCCGACCGCGAGCCAAGCCAAGTAGACCGGCAGGCGGCGCAGGAGAAAACTCGGATCCGCCGGACCGGCATCGGGCAGATATGCGACCGGGTTTTGGCCGTAGCCGAAAAAGCTGAGCAG
>CAISJA010000087.1 GCA_903885525.1 uncultured Opitutaceae bacterium | reverse complement strand
CGCGTTGGTTGGCGCGGAAGACGCCGCCTTCCTTGAGCAGTTTGTCGACGAGGGTGGTCTTCCCGTGGTCAACGTGGGCGATGATGGCGATGTTGCGGATGTTCTGGTTCATGTCCAAGCGGGGCGAAGTAAAGTGTGTAAACGGTCACCGTGCGCTCCCCCGGCGGGCTTGGCAAGAAGGAAGCATTCGGCCGTGGGCCATTTCGCCTGCTCCCGGCTGCCACCGGTCGGATAGGGCCGCCGCTTTGTCGGGCTGCCGCCACTCCGGGCTGGATTCCGCGGGGCTTACCTTGTGATACTCCCGGCCATGTTTACCGGGATCATAGAAGAAGTCGGGCAGGTGCTGGTCTTTGCGCCGGCCGCGGCCGCATGGTCGCTGCAGGTGGCGGCGCGGATCGTGCCGGACGGAATCGCCGTGGGCGACAGCGTGGCCGTCAACGGCTGCTGCCTGACGGTGACAGGATTTGACGCCGGGCGGCTGGGGTTTGACGTGCTGGAGGAGACGCGGCGCCTGACGGACTTCGCTGAGCTGACCCCGGGCTCGCCGGTAAACCTGGAGCGCAGCCTGCGCCCGGACGGCCGCCTGGGCGGGCATTTCGTGACGGGGCATATCGATGCGCTCGGCCGGGTGGAGGTGTTTGAGCCGCGCGGCCAGGACCACTACCTGCGGGTGGCCGTGCCTCCGGAGTTCGCCCGCTATGTGGTTTACAAAGGCAGCATCGCCCTGGACGGCATCTCGCTCACCGTGGCGGAGGCGGGCCCGGACCATCTCGCCGTCTGGCTTATTCCCCACACGCTGGCCGCGACGAATCTTCGTTCCAAGCAGGCCGGCAGCGGCATCAACCTGGAATGCGATCTGCTGGCCAAGTACGTGGAGAAGCTGGTGGCCGCCCGTCCGCAATGAGCGCATGAACGTCCGCGAACATCTGCTGGCCCTGCAGGATGAACTCCGCCGCCTCAAGGCCGAGGGGCAGCGCAGTGTCAGCGTGGACGAGGAGAGTCTCGCGGCCCTGCGTGCGGCGGTGGCGGCGACACCGCGTCCGCCCGGGGTTGCCGTCGCTGCGGTCACATCCGCTGCGCCGGCCGGAGTGACCGAGACAGCCACCTCCCCGGTGGCGCCGGTGGTGCCGGTGGCGGCGGTGGCGGCGGTGCGCCAGGCGGCCGCCCGGTCGGGACCGCCGCCCGGCAGCGCCCTCCTTCCGGCCGATCCGCCGGTCGTGAACCTGCCCGACGGCGACAAGCCGGCCCGTTGGGCCGCCCTGCGCGCCCTGGTGCTGCAACATCCCGTCTGTCAGGCGCACCTGCGCCCGGGCAAGCAGGCGGTGTTGGGTGTGGGGAGCCTCAACGCCAGGATCTTTTTTTGTGGCGAGGCCCCGGGAGCGGAGGAGGAGGTGCAGGGCGAACCGTTTGTCGGTCCCGCCGGCCAGCTGCTCACGCGCATGATCCAGGCGATGGGCCTGAGCCGCGAGGAGGTTTACATCGGCAACATCATGAACTGGCGTCCGGAGATGCCGGTCAACGCCGCCGGGGTGCAGTTCGGCAACCGTCCGCCTACGCCCGAGGAACTGGCCTTTTGCCTGCCCTTTCTGCGGGCGCAGCTCGCCATCGTGCAGCCGCAACTAATTGTGGCGCTCGGGGCCACGGCCGCG
>CAISJA010000086.1 GCA_903885525.1 uncultured Opitutaceae bacterium | reverse complement strand
GGAGCAATCCGCGGCGGTTTTGTTTTTTCGCAGCGCGCCCGACGGTTCGCGCTTGGCGCGGCCGGCCCCTCATTTTTTCCTCCCGCCATGTCCGCCTCCCGCTCCGTCCATGCCCAGGCCGTCCTCGGTTTGCTGCTGGCCAATTTATTTTGGGGGCTGAGCTTCCCGCTCATCAAGGCCATTATCCTGGCCCACGGGCTGATCCTGCCTGGCGGCGGGCACTGGTTCGTCACGGCCATGACGGTGGCGCCGCGTTTCCTGCTCGCCACCGTCCTGCTCGGCCTGCTGGTCCGGCGCGACCTCGCCAGCCTGACCCGGGGCGAGATCCGGCAGGGCCTGCTGCTCGGCCTGTCCGCGGCGCTCGGCATGTATCTGCAGAACGACGGGCTGCATTTCACCGCAGCGTCCACCTCCGCCTTTCTCACGCAGTTCTACGCGATCATGATCCCGGGGTGGGTGGCGCTGCGCTCGCGGCGGGCGCCCGGCGCCGTGGTGTGGGCCGCCGGCGCATTGGTGCTCGCGGGCGTGGCGGTGCTCGGGCGGTTCGACTTCCACACCCTGCGGCTCGGGCGCGGGGAGGTGGAGACCTTGCTGAGCTCCCTGTTCTTCATGTGGCAGATTTTCCTGTTGTCGGACCGCACCTCTGCGGCCAACCGGATGCTGCTGGTGACGGTGGTGATGTTTGCGACCGAGGCTGCGGGCTTCACGCTGCTGGCGCTGGCCACCGCGGCGCATCCCGCGGATTTTCTCGTGCCGTGGACCGGCGGACCCTGGCTGGCGTTCACGCTCCTGCTCACCGTTTTTTGCACGCTCGGTTCGTTCACCCTCATGAACCGCTGGCAGCCGAAGATCAGCGCCACGGAGGCGGGGCTGATCTATTGCCTGGAGCCGGTTTGCACCGCGGTGATGGCGCTCTTTTTGCCCGGCTGGTTTTCCCGCTGGGCCGGGTTCGCCTATGCCAACGAGACGGTGACGTGGCGCCTGCTGGCCGGGGGCGGCCTCGTCACGCTCGCCAACGTCCTGATCCAGCTCAAGCCGCCGGCGAAAACCGCCGGCACCGCCCGGGACGGGGCCTGAGCCGCCGGGGGGCGCGAGGGGTTGACACGCCTCCGCGCCCCTCCGCACACTCCGCGCCGCCAACCGTGAAACGTGCCGCCTCCACCCCATCCCCAGCGGCGGGCCCGCTGTCCGCTGCCACGGGCCGGCTCTGGCTCTACCGGCTGCTGGCCGTGGCCGGGCCGCCCCTCGCCTTGCTGCTGCTGCTGGAGGGCGGGCTGCGGGTCGCCGGCTACGGCCGCGCCGCCAGCTTCCTGATTCCGGATGCCGAGCCGGGCTGGTACCGGACAAACCCGGACTACCTTGCCCTTTTCATGCCGGAGAGCTTTGACCTGCGGCCGCTTAATTTCCGCGTGGCGGCCCGCAAGCCTGCCCACACCCTGCGCATCGTGGTCCTCGGCGAGTCGGCGGCGCAGGGCGTGCCGGCGCCGGAGTTCGGCCTGGCACCCCAGTTGCGCGCCCAGCTCCGCGCCCGCTACCCGGAGCGCCACATCGAGGTCCTCAACACCGGCATCGTGGCCATCAACTCCCACGTCGTCTACCAGGTGGCGCGCGACCTGGCGCGGTTCGAGCCGGATCTTTTCGTGGTCTACCTGGGCAACAACGAGGTGGTCGGGCCTTACGGGCCGGGTTGCAGCTACCTCTCGGCCATGCCGCCGCTCTGGGTCATCCGGCTGAGCGTGCTGGTCCGTTCCACCCGCACGGGCCAGCTGCTCGGCACGGCGCTGGGCCGGTTCGCCCGGCGCGGGGCCGCCCCGGCGGAGTGGGGCGGCATGACGATGTTCACCGAGAGCGCGGTGGCCGGGGACGATCCGCGGCTGGAAGCGGTCTACCGGAATTTCGAAACCAATTTGCGCGACATCCTGGGGGTTGCCCGGGGCGCAGGGGCGAAGACGGTGGTGTGCACCGTCGTGGCCAACCTGAAGGACTGCGCCCCGCTGCTCTCGCGGCATCGGGCCGGCCTCACCGGGGCCGAACTCGCCGCCTGGCAGCAGGCGTTCAGCCGGGGGCGCATCGAATGGCGGCTGGGCGAGACCGCCGCCGCCCGCACGGATCTGGAGGAGGCGCGCCGGCTCGATCCCCAGTACGCCGACACCCTCTATCTGCTGGGCACGCTCGCCCTCGGGTCCGGCGAGACCGAAAAGGCCCGGGCGCTTTTCGTCGAGGCCGCGCACTGGGACGCCCTGCGCTTCCGGCCCGATCCGCAGATCAACGCCGTCATCCGGCGGGTCGCCGGGGAGGACGCCTCGGTGCGGTTGCTCGACGCGGCGCGGCAGCTCGGCTCCGACCCCGCCTCGCGGGTGCCGATCGCCGGCCGCGAACTGCTGTTCGAGCACGTCCACCTGAATTGGGAGGGCAATCACGCCCTGGGCCTGGCCCTGGCGCAGACGGCGGAGGCCGTGCTCGCCGGCGGCGCGGCCGGGCGGCCGGCCTGGCTCGATTCCGCCGGTTGTGCCGCGGCGCTCGGCCGTGCTCCGCTGGCGCAGTCCTCCGTCCTCCGCCGCATCTCCGCCCTGCTGGTCAGCCCGCCCTTTACCAACCAGCTGACATATTCCGAGGATGAAGCGCGCCTGGCGCGGGACATCAAGCGGGCGCAGGCCGACGGCACCACGCCGGAGCAGCTCCGGCTGGCACAGGCCATGATCGCGTCCGCGCTCCAGGCGGATCCCGACAATTCCGACCTCGCCAAGCTGGAGGAGGAGATCTGCGATGCGCGCGGCGATCTCCCGGGTGCGCTCGCCGCCACGCGCCGGAGCCAGCAGCGACAGCCGGCCAATTTCATCCTCGCGGCCGATGAGGCCATCAAATTGGGCCGGCTGGGCCGGCTGGAGGAAGCGGAGAAGCTGCTCCGGAACACCGCCGCCGGCTGCACGCCCAGGGACCGGGCCACCCTGGCACCGGCCTTCGCCGATTTCTTCACGCGCACCAAACAG
>CAISJA010000085.1 GCA_903885525.1 uncultured Opitutaceae bacterium | reverse complement strand
GCCAAGGGCTACCACGCCATCGGCCTGAACCCCCTCCCCGGCCCCGGCGACCAGCCGACCCTGTTGTAGGGCGGGATCGCCGGTCCCGCCGCGGCGGTGCTTGTCTGCCCAGGCCGGTAATACCACGGTAATACTATGCCCACCCTCACACTCAAGGTCACCCCGGAGTTCAAGCGCCGCCTGACGCGCGTCGCCCGCCAGCGCAAGCTGCCGGTCTCGGCCGTGGTGCGCGCCGCCGTCGAGAAGGAACTGCCCGCCGAGGGCAAGGGCTGGCTCCTGGGCCGCTGCGCCCACCTCACAGCCGGGCCTTCCACCTACGACCCGTCCAAGCCTGTGTTTGACGAGGATGAGTGGGACATGCTCAAGCGGTGAAATACCTGCTCGATACCCATGTGGTGGACTGGGCAGTGTTGCCCGATGCCCGTTTGTCCGCCCAAGTCCGGACGATTCTGAGTGAGGCCCAGAGGGGCGATCTGGCTATCTCCGACGTCTCGTTGACGGAACTGGCCCGTTTGCTGCGGAGCAAAGCCATCGACACGCCCTACTTGCCTGAGGAATGGCTTCGTCGCGCCACCGAACACCTGGTCATTTTTCCCGTCACCCGGGACATCGCCCTCCGTGCCGCGTACCTCGACTGGAAACACCGCGATACCTGCGACCGCCACATCGTCGCGACTGCGGCGGAGCACAAGCTGCCGCTGCTGACCATCGACGAGAACATCCACCATCTCGCCGGGGTGCGCGGCCTGAAGGCGATCTGGTAAGCCGAAGCCGGTGTTGCCGAGCGGCGCGGCCCCGCCCCCGCCCCCGCCGCCGGTGCAATATTTCCAGGGCGGTGGCGGCATCTCCCGCCACTTCCTCGCCCACGAAGACCCGCCGCCACCCTGACCCGAGACTTGTAATATAATACGTTACAAGCTCTGGGGCGCCGCAAGCCTGCGCCCCTCCCTCAGGCGGCGATGAATCATCGCCGAGGGGACATCGGCGACCACCCCGCGGGCTGCGACCTCGTGTCGCAACGTCGCGTGACCAGCGCGCGACCTACCCTTCCTTCGCGTCGATTCGCGTTCATTCGCGGTTTCTCCCGCCTTGGCTGCGGCTGCACGCCGGACCCTTCGTGGCTAAGGCAAAGCCCGAGCCGTCTGCCCACCTCACACGTCGCCCGCCTGCGGGCGGAGGACGATTTCCTCGACCACGGTGCGGCGGCTGAGGCGGTGGGCGGCGAGGATGGCGCGGGCGATGTCCTCGGCGGGCATCATCCGCTCCGCCGGGATGCCGGTGCCCTCCCACGACGGTGTGAAGGTGGCCCCGGGATGCACGGCGGTCACACGGACGCCATGCGCCATCAGCTCGGAGCGCATGCACTGGGTCAGGCCGGTGACACCGAACTTGGCGGCGCAGTAGGCGGAGCCGTTCGGGTAGGCGCGCTGGCCGGCGATGGAGCTCATGTTGAAGACATCGCCGCGGCGGCGCTTCACCATGGCGGGCACCAACGCCTTCGAGACGAGAAAAATGCTGCGCAGGTTGACCGCGATCTGCGCGTCGAAATCGGCCGCCTTCAGCTCGAGGAAAGGGGCGCCGTAGAATTTGCCGGCGTTGTTGATCAGCACATCGGCCGCGCCGAAGCGCTCCGCCACCGCCGCGGCCATGGCTCCGACCGCGGCCTCGTCGGTCGTGTCGCAGGGGAAGACCGCCGCCGTGGCGCCTGCCTGGGCGCAGGCGCGGGCGACGCGGCGGAGGTTTTTCTCGTGGCGGGCCACGAGAGCGAGGCGGACCCCGGGCACTTCGGCCGCAAAGACCTTGGCGATGGCGGCACCGATGCCTTGGGACGCCCCGGTGATGACCACCAGGAGGGGGCGGGATTTGGGGATATTGGTTTTCTGCTTGGTCATGGGTGGAGGTGAAGGGCTCACCGCATCACGGCGCAGGCTGGGATCGCTGCCGGCGGGGGGAGCGGACACCCCGCCCGTGCGTCGTTGGTGGTGGATCGCGCTGCCCGGGTTCCGCTCCTCAGCAGACCAGCGAGCCGAAGTCCATGAAGTCGGCGGTGAACCCGCCGGGGACGCCCTTGCAGATGACGCTGACGGCATCGTGGGAGTGGAGCGACTCGAGGTGGGTGCAGGCGATGCGAAAATCGGCGATGCGCTTGTCGGCATCGAACTCGCGGTAGAGCAGCCGGGCGGCGTCCTCGACAAACTTGAGGTGGGCGCCGTTCAACTCGGCAAAGGCCTGCTCGTCCTCGCGCTTGACCATGACCTGGGTCTCGGTCTGCAGGGCGCGGAGGCAATGCGCGTGGATGTCCTCGATCCAGATTTTTTTGCCCTCGGTCTCCTCCAGGACGAGGCGGGCCTTGCTGCGCTGGGAGTGCGGCACGCTGTAGGCCCCGCGGGTGTCGCGGGCGTGCTCGGCCAGCTCGGCGGAGCAGGGGCAGGCGGAGGAATAGACGAAGTCGAAATGAATGAAGCGGCGGTAGCGCCCGTCGCGGGTCATGACGCCCTCGAAGGCGACGGGGTAGAATTGGTAGCCCTCCAATCCGCTGCGCAGGCTGGGCCGGAGCATCGGATAGGAGAAGGTGATTTTCAGCCGGGCGTCCTTGGTGTCCACCTTGCGCAGGTAGGACTTGAGGATTTTGCCCATCCATTCGCCCGTCATGGGCGCGCGCTTGTGGTCGTAGAAGGAGCGCATGATACGGCTCATGTTGATCCCCTTCAGCTCGGCCTGGAGCGAGACGGTGCCGGTGACGCTGGTCTCCAGGGTAAGGAGCGGGCCGGCCTTGGTGCGGTAGTGGAGCGGCAGTTTGAAATTGTGGATGCCGACCTGCTGGATCGG
>CAISJA010000084.1 GCA_903885525.1 uncultured Opitutaceae bacterium | reverse complement strand
TCTACCAATTCCACCACCTGAGCATGAACCAACCGAAGGGAAGGCCGAATTAGGGGTATCCGCGGGAGCTTGTAAAGCCCCGAAATGCGCTTGCGTTGGTCTTTTCTCGCAAGGACACTCCGGCCTTCTTGGCGCGCGACCTGCGTCCGAGAAGCAATCCAGCACCAACCGATTCCACCGGGTAACCACGCCCGTTTTCCTTCCGCCCGCTATGGACGATACCACGCCCGCCAACGAGAGCAACGAACAGGGTCTGAACAAAATCGACCTGACCCAGTTGCAGAGCTTCACCTTCGGCACCCAATGGACCGAGATCAAGTCCGGCCCGCCCTCCTCGCGGCGCGACCGCGATGATCACGGCGAGCGGCGCGACCGTCGCGACGAGCCCGGCCGGGGAGGCCCGCAGGCCCGCGACCGCCGCGGCTTCCGCAAACCCGCCGGAGCGCCGGGCAGCGCCCCCGCCGGGGCCGGCGAATCGCGCCCGCCCATGCCGGGGGAGCGCCGCCAGTTTGACCAGGGTGGTGAGCGCCGCGACTTCAGCCGGGGCCCCGGTTTTCCGGGCCAGGGCGGTCCGCGCCGCGATTTCCGCGGCGGCGGCGACCGCCGGGACTTTGGCCGGGGCGAGGGCGAGTCTTCCCTGGAGCGCGGTCCCTACATCAGCCCGTATTTCACCCTCACCTGCTATCCCGAGGATGCCGGCTTCGCCGCGATGGTGAAGGCGATCCGCGCCTCCTGCCGCACCTTCCAGCTCTTCGAGATCACCAAGGCCGTGCTGGAGAAAAACGAACGCTTTGTCGCCGTCATCCAGCGCAAGGCCCCGGAAGGCACCCGGCCCGCCGCCGACTCCGCCGAGGGGGGCGAGTCCGCCCCTCCCTCCGCCAAGTTGGCACCTCTGTACATGTCGGTGCCCGACCATCTGCCCTTCGACACCGAGGAGGCCGCCATCCAGCATGTGCTGAAACACCACCTCGGGCAGTTCTTTGAGACGCAAGAGGTCGAGATCGAGCCCCCCAAGGGCAATTTCCCGATCATCAACAAGTGCGGCATCACCGGCGAACTGCTCGGGCCGCCGAACCATCACCGCTACCAGCAGGTGCTCCAGCAGCACCACGCCACCAAGCTGGCCCGGATGTCTTTCGACCGGTTCAGGGAAAGCATCACCTCCCTGCGCGAGCCCGAAGTCGTGCAAGCCTGGCTGGACAAGATGAAGAAAGCCACGCGCTACACCTGGAAGCCGCAGCCGGCCAAACCGGCCGCCGCTCCGGCCGGGGAAAAGCCCGCCGACCTGCCTGCGCCGGAAGCGGCTCCCGCGGAGCCCGCCGCCGTGGTCGACGCCCCCGCCGCTGCCCCCGAGGCAGCTCCCGTTCCGCCGAGCTTCGATTCGGCTGACGAGGCTCGCGCCTACCTGCTGGCCAACGCCAAGGACAAGGTGGTACGCACCTTTGAAAACGTCCGTTTTCACGGCAAGTCCATCGAGCTGCTGCCCCAGGGCGAAATCCGCCGCGCCGCCGAGGGTCATGTGGAGCGGCAGCGCCGCTTCCCGCTCGACACCGCCAACGCCCTGCGCGGGCGCCTGCGCCGCGAGGGTTTCACCATCTTCAAGAAGGGCTCGCGCGGCGTCTCGTTCGTCTGCGCCGTCAAACGCCGCTTCCGGGTTCCCGGCCAGGTGTTTTCCGAGAGCATCACCGGACTGATCAGCTTCCTGGAACAAAACCCGATGGTGCAGACGAAGGATCTGCCCTTGCGATTCCTCGGCATCGACCTCGCGGCACTCGCGGCATCGGCGGCCGCGACACCGCCCGAGGGCGCGCCGGTCCAGTCCCAGCCTCCGTTCGCGGCGCTTCCGCCGGAACAGGCTGAGAAGCTGCGCAAGATGAACAACGACCTGCGCTGGCTCGTCACCGAGGGCTACGTCACGGAATTCTCCGACAGCAAGCTCTACGCCCCGCCCCCGCTCGTGCCACAGGCTGGTAAGCGAGCCGACGAGCACGCCGAGGAACACGATCCGGTCGATTTCCCCGAGGCGTCCGCCCCGCCTGCCGCCGCCCCGGCCCGCCCGGAAGCCCCGCCGCCGCCGGCGGCAGTTCCCCCGGTTCCGGTGCCCGAAGCCCCGGCCCCGGAGGCTACGCTGGCGGAAGCCCCCGTGGTCGAGACTCCTCCTCCGCCGGACGAGGAACCCAAGCCGGAAGGCCAGGCCTGAACGGCCCCAGCCCGCTCGCGCGAGCGGGCTTTTTTGGCGGCGGAGAGAAACCACCGCTGCGGTTTCACCGGACCAAGGTTGGTCCGCCTCATCGCCCGCGCCATGCCGCGGGGAAGTCCGATCACGACACTCCCCGCCCGGGTTGGGCGGAGTGGCGCGGAAAATCAAGCGGCCGGCAGGCCCGAATTCCGAAAACCGCTTGACACCTTATTTCACGTCTCAAAAGTGACCCTTCTTTCCCTCACGGGGTGGTAGCTCAGCTGGTTAGAGCGTCTGCCTGTCACGCAGAAGGTCGCGGGTTCGAGTCCCGTCCATCCCGCCACTTAGCCCCCGCAACACCAAAAGGTTGCGGGGGTTTTGATTTAGGGAGATTGACCGCCACTACGCGGCATAATCCGCTATAATCCGCAGAAATCCGCAGGTAGTGGCAGCGTAGTGCCACTCCTCTCGCCCACCGTGCCCAGTCGCCTAACGACGACCGTCTCGTCATCACGTTGGAATGATTACGGACGCAGCCCGAGATGCCAGTAGTGGTAGGCTTCGGCGTTGGCGCCTTTAATGCGGTCGAGCCAGGCGTGATCGGTCCCCGCGAGGCTGGCGGCGCGCAGGGCCGCCACTTGGGCTTCGCTCTGAGTGTAACGAACAGTGGCGAAATCGAGTGGGCGTCCGGCGCGCAGATGTGCCGCCAAGACGCCTGCCCGCGCCGCGATCACTCGGAGCGCGTTGTCATCGGGCAGTTGCTGAGTCAGGTGCCCCATCTTTAGTCTACGGAACCCTTCGAGAATCAGCGGTGTGTCCGGGAAGGGCGTCGTTGGGGCGGTTTTCACGCGCGCGCCGGTGACGCCGAGACAGGCATTGAGCGTGTCGCCGAGCGACGCATCCCGGCTGTGGAGATTCTCCCGGTAGCTCGATTCCTGTGCCTGCACACCGTCGTAGGCACGGGCTACTCCCGCGAAGTCGGTGGCGTAATTGAAGAGGACGCCGACATCGAAGAGCTGCTTGGCCACCTGCATGACTTCACCGACTTCGCCGCCCTGCTTGCGCAAGCGCACCCCTGTGGTCGTGGGGGCGAAGGCCGTGAGTTTGTCGCCGAGCAGACTCTCAATGGTGGGCAGCCTGACCGTGATCTCGCGGTCGGGGACGAGGAAGGAGGTGCGAATGGGCAACGTCACCGTGTCGTGCGGACAATTCTCCTCCTGCACCACATCGAGCAGCACGTAGTCCCGGCCGGTCCGACTGTGCTTGTTATCGAAGAAGAACTGAAAGTGCCTGCGATGAGGCAAGGGTTCGCGTCCCGAAGCTGTGTCGCGAATGTTCTCCTCGCTATGAATGAACGGTGCGGTTTTCCCGATTTTGGCGACCACGCGGTCTATATCCTCGTTCGAGGCCGGAGAAACGATGTCGATGTCGATAGAAAGCCGGCGGATGTCCGGCAGGTGGAGAAGGATGCTCGTGCCGCCCTTGAACATGAATGGCAGTCCGCTTTCCGCCAGATGCCCTAAGAGGGTCAACGCCCGCACGCACTTTTCGAGGAGACCGGGATCGCAGTTGCCCAGCTTTCGCCGTTCTTGGTCGGCCCATGCTCGGGTGTAAACTTGATCGGGAAACATGACCTTAATGTGGTTAACCAATGCCAGATTATCGGATTATTTGGCGTTAGTTAATTGGCCATATATCGCCCCATTTTATCTGCCTAAACTCCGCATATCGCTTAACTTCCGACATTTTTACAAAACCATCATCAGTGCATGCAATGAGGGCGGCGCCGGCCTCGGCCTTATCCATCAGCCCCAAGGCCTCGGTTTCCACGAGGAGGTCAACCAGCACCTGTTCGGGAGAGGCGAAGTGTTCAAGCGCCGGAGGCTGCTTGGAGTGGGTCGGCCGGAGGACGACCATCTTTTCACCGGGATGAACGTCGCGGGCGACCGCGTGCTTGCCGGGATTGACCGCCACCTCCCAGCCCTGGTCACGTAACGTGTCGCCGACAGATTCAAGTGACTCGCGGGGCACGTAGAGAAACGCCACCGGCTGGGCCAGCATGTGCAGCATCCATGGGTTGAGTTGGGCCGTGCTCCAGGCGCAGAAATCGAGGAGGGGAAGCGCCTTCTTCATCGCGCGCACGAGCTTCTGGACGGGCCGGGCATCGAGTTCGAGTGGTGCGGAGAGGCGCGAATACCATCCGCGCCCGGCGTCGTGGATGAGGCCCTGCTTGGTCGCCTCGCTCAGGTAAACATTCAGCGACTCGTCGGAGAGCGACAACTCGGCCTGGTTGACGGCGGCCTGCACCTCGATGTGTGAGAAGTGGGCGCGCCGGGACTTCAAGCGGCCGAGCAGGTCAAAGAACACGGTCTGCTTCCCGTCGCTGGGGGCAGATTGGGCGGCCCACCGCTGATCTTCAATGTTGAGGCCGTAGAGGGCGGCGACCCGGGCGTCGATTTCGGCCTCTAGCTTGATGATTTGCTCGGTGAGGGCGGCGGTTTCGTCGCGGGCGGCCTCGTAGAGCTTCATGTCCGGGGCGCGGCCGTTGAGCTTGCGTGCGCGCTTGGCGTAGTCGTCTGCCGCGAGTGACCACGGTTGCTCCAGCGGATTGCGGGAGGTGCTGTCGGTCGGCTCAAGGCCGAGTGTGCGGATGAACTGCTCACTGCGGGCGCGACGCTGGCCGTGCAGGGTCTGGGCATGTTTGGCGAGCGTGCCGACCCGCTCGCGGTCAGCGGCGGAGGCGTCGGGGATGGGAAGCAGCTCCAAGTATTGAGCACGGTATTCCAGGCGTCCGCCGTCGTCCTTGTCGCCGAGCAATGCGCACACCTCTTTCAGATAGGCGAAGACTGACGATGAGTTGAGGACTCCGAGTAGGAACCAGTCGGCAGACGGTAGAAAAAAGCACTTGTTATTCAGGTAACGACCTTCGGATTCCAAGACGAAGCGGGCTTCCTTACCGATCTCGGGGTAAGTTATCTTCGCGCCATCGAAGTATTGGCGATAGGCCATCTGCGGCTGCTGGAGCTCAAACCACTCCTGTTGGGTCGCCCGATGATCGAGGCCGATGGTCTTGCCCTTGTCGTCCTTGTATGACCTGAAAGGGAGAAGGTGCTTCTCGACTGAGGGATAGCGGCGGATGGCAAGGCCGTGGTAGGCGTAGATCAAATAGGTGCCGCGTGAATGAACCTCATAGCGACGCACGTCGTCACCGGCCAAGAGGGGCTTGATGATCTCGGCGGCTGCCGGCGTCTCGGCGATCAAGAGGTCGCGAGTCGCTTGGTTGATGATGAACGCATCGTTCAGGCCGGTTTTTACGCCCCAGCCAAGAAGCCCATTGCATAGTTTGCCGAGTCGTGGACCGCTGCGCTCCATGCGCCCGCGCAGGTCGGCGGCCGCGATGGTGGCGAGGCGCGGTTTCCCCTCGCCAAATTGATCGGCGGGCACTTCGACCCGCAGCTTCTGGAAGTGGGTGCGGACGCCCTCACGGTAGCAAAGTGGCAGGTCCTTAACCATGGCCCATGCGGTCGGGGTGGCGGCGCGCGGCTGCTTTTGCCAAAGGAAGATCGCGGCGTCGGTTGCGGCGGTATCGAACACGCCAAGCTCGCCGAAATCCATCACCAGGCGGAAAGCCTGAGCATCCAACAAATGCTGGCGGAGCGCCTCCCCATAGCCGGCACGGAGCCACTTGTTCGACGAGATGAAGGCCGCAACTCCGCCCGGACGGAGCAACTCGTGGGCGCGGGCATAGAAATAGATGTAGAGGTCGGCGCGCTCAGCGTGGACGAGGCGAAAGCGTTTCCGGAGGATCGGCTTCTGCGGCTTGATCAGCTCCATGCGCACGTAGGGCGGATTGGCGACAATGATGTCGAAGCCGCCGGGCTGAATCGCCCGGGGCGCATCCTCCTGCACAAGCAACTCCCCGAGGAGGGCCCGTTCCTCGGCATCGGGTAGAAACACCTCTGCAAACTCGACCGCCCAGTTAAAGCCGTGATCGGACAGATCCGCCTGCTGCCAGAGGGCAAGATCGGCTCGGATGCGCTCCAACTCGGCTTTCAGCTTGGCCTTCTCCTCGCCATGGGCGCGGAGAAAGGCCGCCTTCTTGTCGCGGAATTCCTCCACTGCCGGGCGTTGAAAGATGTCTTGGGGAGCCGGGGCGGCAAGCGCATCGCCGACCTCGATTTTGAAATCGAGGTTCGGCAAGGGCGGTGGGACGGGGCCTTCAAACTCGACCGCCAAGGCGAGCCAGAGGCGCAACCGGGCGATGTTGACCGCGAAGGCGTCCTTATCGACGCCGTAGAGGTTCCGCTCAATGATCTGGAGGCGACGCTGGTAGGCCGTCTCGGGGTCGGCCTTCTGGCGCGAGACGAAAATACTGGTGCGGAGGTCGAGCAACTCGTGCAGCATGCCGAGCAAGTAGGCACCTGAGCCGCAGGCGGGGTCACATACCTTCACCGTCAGCAGTGCGCGATGAACAGCCTCTGGGTCCCGCAGAGCCGTGGCGTCGTCCTCATGGACGAATCTCTCCAAGGCCGCGCGTGGCTCGGACCGGCAGCGGTCGGCGAGGTGCTCGACCAATGCGGCGCGGCCCATGAAGGCGACGATGGGCTTGGGGGTGTAGTAGCTACCGTGCTCGTGCCGGCCGGTGACGAGTTCCTCGAATACCTTACCAAGCATCTCCGGATCGACCGCGACTTGAATCTCAAGGGGCGTGCTCTCGGCTACGGTGAAGTTGTAGCGGGAGAAAAGACCGCTCTCGGAATCCAGAATAAGGGCGATGGCCTCGTCGGGCACGCGGAGGGCGGGCAGGCGGTCGGTGCCGTCGTCGGCGTATTCAAAAAGACCGCCGTTGAGGTAGGGCACTATGCCGAACCGGGGGTCGCTGATCCCCGGGGGCCTAGCGGCCTGGTTCAGACCCTCGAAGAAGAGTGGCACGAGCCTATCGGCATAGAAATTGGCCTGTGCGGGCGCGGTGCGGCGCTTGGAGATGTGGTCATTCCAGAGTGCGGCCAGGTAGCCATTATGCTGCCCAAAGCGCAGCCAGCCCTTGCGCTCGACGAAGGCGAGGAACATGAGCCGGTTGAAAAGGCGCTGGGTGAATAGACGGAGTGGCTCCTTGTCGGGGAGGGTCGGCCGCACATGGTTCTCGACCGCATCGAACACGCGGCCGTAGTCACGGTAGAACTCCTTGAAGAGCGGCTCGACCTTGAATGCCTCGATCAGGTCTGAAAGTTGTGCGCGACTGCCAAGGGATCGGAGTAATTCGAGGCGCTCCAGCGCCGTCCGGCAGGGCAGTCCGGGACCGAAGAGGTAGGTGTAGCGGCGGGGCGCTGTCTCGTTTTGCTCCAACTGACCGTCAGCGGTGAAGGTGTTAGTGCGAGCGGCGAAGGAGAAGCGGTAGTCGGGCGCATCGCCAACGAAGAAGGCGAGCACGGCATCGGCTCCCTCTTGTCCGATAAAGCGGGAAACAAGGTTGCGCAGGCCAACACGGTTACGCTGCAAATCGACCTGCCCTGTAACGCACACCTCCAGCACTGCAACGGTGCGATCCCCGGCGAGCGGGATACGGGCGATTTGTGCCGCGGAGGCAATGTTGTCGTCGTCGAAGGCGAGGTCCTTGGCCGCACCGAAAACCTGCGTCGTGGGAAGCAGGTTGTGGAGCAGGGTTAGCCAGCGTGTCCGCTCATATCGCGATTGGAGGAAGGATTTCAGTTCGTCGCGGGTCATGAGCGGGGCGAATGGTCGAAGGACTCGGTGAGGATGATCTCGGGGTCGGTCTCAGCGCGGCGAATGCTCTCGGCTGTGCCGACGCCTTGGCTCTCCATATCCTCCAGCTTATACTCCCGCAGAATCTCGAAGAGCTTGTCGGCCAGCACCGCGGGGGTGACCTTTACCTTCTTCGTGTCGCGCTGGAGGGTGTTAATCTCGCGCTGAAGACTGGCGTAGCGGGCACGGGCAAGCGCGAGTTTGGCGAGCCGAATCAGGCGCCGCTCCTCATCACTGATGAAGTCGAAGGCGAGGAACCCGTCCACGAAGTCGCGGGCACGCTTTTCGTTCGGTCCTTGCTTCACCTCGACCGCGAGGGGTGCCAGCGTGTCGGCGATGACGGCCTCGCGGAATGCGGCGGTGGCGGCATTGACCTGGTCGTGGTGCTCGCCGTGAAGGGCGATGGCTGGTTCGTCGATGTGGTGGGAGCGAAACTCGCGGGCGGCCTCGGTGAAGCTGATCTCTTCCGGTTCCGTCCCCGGCCGCACGCGATAGAAGGCGTCGCGATGGGTGTTGCGGATGAACGCGACCGAGTTGTGCGCACGGTCGGGATCGGCGCGGCCGACGCGGCAGCGGGCGGGGAGCTTGACGATGCGGCGAAATTGCTCCGGGTTCTGCGCACGGAAGCGGCGCAGCTCCATGAGCAGTGTGAGACGCTCGTCGCGCTCATTGTCCTCGGGCACCTTTTCAAAGAGGCCGAAGGTATCAACCTCCTCGTCGGTGGAGTAAATCTGGCTGTCCTCGCCGAGTGCCGAGTGGAAAGCCTGGAGCTTCATGACGGCCTTCTTGCGCAACTCGATGTCGTCGTCGACACGCGAGGTGGGATAGAAATTGTAGATGTAGACCCGCGGGGCGACAGAGCCAATTCGGTTCACCCGGCCGATGCGCTGCATGAGCCGCGTGGAATTCCACGGGGTGTCGTAGTTGACGATGATGTTGGCCCGATGAAGGTTCACGCCCTCGGCAAGGACCTCGGTGGCGATGATGAGGTCAAAGTCGTCACGGTGTTTGCCGGCGAAGTTGGCGTCAAAGTTGGCTCGAATGTCGTCCCGGCGGGCATTGCGATTGCCGGCGTCGATGGTGAGGACTCGATTGAAGCCGGCGATGGAGAGTCGCTTGGTAAGGTATTCGGTCGTTTCGCGGGACTCAGAGAAGATGACTAGCTTGCCTTCGCGGTTGATGTCGCGGTGTAGTAACTCGCCATGCAAGTAGTGGAGGAAGAGGTCGAACTTGGGGTCGATGTTGGCGTCGGCAAGCTGCTGCCATTCGGCCAAGATAGGCTCGATGCGCGCCAAGTCGCGCCGCAGCCCGGTGAGCAGATCCTCAGCGAAATCCTCGGGCTTGCAGACCTCGATGGTGGGGTCGGCGTCCTGCTTCTCTGCAATCAAGGAGACGAGTTCCTCCTCTCGGCCCTCCAGGATGAGCTGGTTCACCGGCAGATTGGGCGCGATGTAAACCGTGCCCCGCTCGAACATGCCTACCATGACCCGGGTGGCATCGCGGAAGCGGCGTAGGGAAGCGGTAAAGGCGTAGAAGGAGCTGTCGAGGCGCTTGACCAGCAGCGTGCGCATGATGGTCGCGAGCTGCAGGGAGATGCGGTCGGCGTTCTGGTATTTCTTCTTCAGGTCGGCCCGGAGGAACGAGAGCGCCTTGTAGCGGTTGTAGGTCAGGCTGGTTGGTGTGCCAGTGGACAGCATCTGAACCGTGCGGTCGTAGAGCCCCTCGAGGTCGGGGGTAAGCGGGTAGAGGATGTGCCGCGGACGCTCGATTTCAGGGAAGTGGATGTCCTGCGCGACGAGGTCCCGCTTGTAGTCCTCGTTCTCGTTGAGGTCCGTGCGGGTGCGGCGGACGATGATCTCGCTGATGACCTTGGTGCGGATGTGTTCGTAGATGGCGACCACGGCCCGCCGGGCGGCCTCGACGTTAGGCTCCCGTTTCGCGTCGCGGAACTCGCGTTCGCGCTGGGCGAAGAAGTGCTGGAGGTTACCGATGGTGAGGGTGGAACGCTTCAGGTCCTGGAAAAGAGCGAGCTGGTTGCGTATGTCCTGCGGGGAGTTGTTCAGCGGCGTCGCGGAGACGAGGATGACCTTTTTCTCGGCGACGGAGCCGTCGGGCAGCTTGCGGAGAGTGCCGGATTTGCAAAGGCGCTGGAGGTCGTCGAAGGCCTCGGCGGTGTCGTTGCGGAACTTGTGGGCCTCGTCGACGATGATGAGGTCGTATTTTTGAGGGCTGCGGACCTTGTGGAGAGAGCCGTTGGGGACGATGTCGCAGTTATCGAGCCGGAAGCGATCCTTGGTCTCACGCCAGTTCTCTTCTAACGCCGGAGGGGTGATGATGAGGGTGTGGGACCGGTGGTCAGGAAAGCCGTTATGGAAAAAGAACTTTCGGGCAATGAGGCAGGCGACGACCGTCTTACCCAAGCCGACGACATCGGCTAGGAAGAAGCCGTTATGCTTTTCGAGGAGACGGTAGCCGTTGTTGACCGCGTCGATCTGGTAGCTAAGGCGCTTGAAGCCGTCGGGGAGGTCGGAGATAGCATTGGGGTCGTAGTCGACTGCCGGGCCGAAGTATTCGGCGAGGAGCTTGTAGTATAGCTCGTAGGGCGTGATCGTGGTCGCGAGGTAGGTAGAATCTCGCACCGCCAGGACCGTCTTGGGCAGGACATCGATGGACTCCGCCCACAACTTCTCGAACTCATCGGACGCGAACTTCACGTCGGCGTAGTCGTGGAGGAGGACGTTGAACTCGTAGTTGCGCGATTGCTCTTCGACGCCGAGGCCGGCAGCGGTCAGGTTGGAGGAGCCGGTGATGACCGCGCCGGCCTTGTGCTCGCACCAGCCGATCGGGAGGAAGATGTAAATCTTAGCGTGGAGGCGCTTGGTGGGGTGCGCCTTGATCGCCAGCTTCCCGGAGACCACGTCCTCCACGAAGCTGAGGATGCCTGCCTCGATGTCTGGCCGGTATTCGGCCTTCTGGATGTCAGTCTTGAGGCGGGTCTGGAAGTCCTCAAGTGCCTTGGCGGGGTCGGCAAGGAAGAGGAGGCCACGCCTGTGGTAGTCGGCGACGATCTCGTCCACGTCGATACCGACGAGGATGCGGACCTGGGGAACCTTGGACAGGTGCGGACGGAGCGCAAAGTAGCCGGACGCGCGCAGATAACCGACCAAGGCGTCGAAACGCTCGATGTCGGGGTTGTGATGGAACACCCCTTCGAGTTTGGTGAAGAGGGTGTTGGTGCCTGCGTTAGTGAAGAAGCGGGTGGACATGCCTATCAGGAATGCGGCGACATGCCCCCAGCCGTGGGCGGCAGGAAATCCGTGACTCGCTTGGGGCGGGAGGCGGTTTTTACGGCGAACGCTATCGGCATGTGGCGACTCATCCCCTGTAAATCCGAAAAGGAGAGCATTGTAAATAGCGTCAGTGCTTCGCACCTGAAAAGGATGGTCCGGCAGGTGCGCGGAGCTTCAGCACCTGCCGGCGGATGGAAGCCGCGACCGCGCTTACACCAGTCCGAACGACGCCGGCGTGAGGCTGAAGAATTCTTCAATCTCGGCGTCGTCAGCGATCTGGGACAGATAATGAGAGACGATCATGTCCTGACTCGTCGCGAACTGGTATTCGATTTCGACCACCGATAGCCTCTTCGCGTAGTTGCTGAGCGTGGTGTGGCGGAGAAGGTCCTGGACGTGGTCCAGGCGGACGCCGTCTGGTGTGGCCGGCTTGGGGTAAGCGGCCTCCGTGAACTTGCGCCACGCCCGCCGAGGACACGCCATAGGGGTGCCCTTCGCCTTAAAATACTCCAGCCACGCGAGCACGTTCGGCATGAGCACCAGCTGCCTGTTTCTCTTGCTGGTCTTCTCGATCTGCCGGGTGACCGTGAGCAGCTTGCGCTTGAAGTCGACCTTGCCCCAGCCATGGTTCGGCAGCTTCCAGAATTTCTCAGACTCAGCCTCCGGACGCAGCCCGGTGAGCACGTTGAAAACAAACTGTCCGAGGGGCTCGGGGTAGTCCTTGATTGCAACCTCGATCGCGTGCCGCACCTGGCCGACATAAAGGATGTGGATCTCGTCGCTCTCGCGCTGGTAGACGGGCCTCCGGATGTAGTCCATGGGAGAGGTGTCGATCGGCGGGTGCGGGAGTGCGACTAGGCGCCGGCACTCCTCCCCAGCCAGCCAGCTGAAAAAGTTGCGGAGGACTTTGTCGCGGTGCCAGTGCGATGGGTTCGCCTCGAAGTATGCGGTCAGCTGCTTGACCGTGAGCTGGCCTGCGGTGAGCTTTTCGAACGTGGCGGAGAAGTGGTCACAGTATTGCTCGATCTCGACGTATGTCTTGGCCTCGATGACCGCCTTCTTGAGGTCCTTGAATTCCGCGATCCAGGACGACAGCGGCCGGTCGCTGCTATCGCCCTTGTAGTTCGCGATGAACCACTCGATAGCGAACGACAAAGGCTTGCCGCGCTCGGGGCACTCGGAGGTAGCGAGGCGGTGCATCGCGGAGTCGATCGCCCGCAGATCCTCCGCAGCGGAGCCTGTGCCGGCGAGCTGGCGGCGGATGCGCTCTGCGTCGAACTCGGCTTCGGCCTCGGTCGCAAAGGGCTTGCTGCGGTAGCGCGGCGTGAGCGCGGACGTGTCGACATACCAGCCGCCGGACGGACTCGGAGTGACATTGACTTTGGGGCGACGCGGCATGGCAGGTTACTCCTTGCCGAAGAGGCGGCGGCAGACGCACCACAAATCGTGACGGACGACCTGGCGCCCGCGGCCGGAGCCGGCGGGTTTGCTGCGCACCGGGCGCGGGATCTTGCCGATCGCTTCCCACCTGGAGATCGTGTCGACGCTCACCTGGAGCCGCGCCGCCAGCTGCTCAGTTGAGAGAAAGATGTCGAAGGGGCCGGTCGGGGCGCGCTGCGGGTCCTGCGAAATGTTGTTGCGATTACCGCCAAAATCAGTGGTAATGACAGATGACACGGCGGCCACACGGGTGGCGACGATGTCGGGCTGGGGCTCTCGGGTTTGGGTGAGGGAGGCTGGCATGTTCCAGAGATACGGATTATAGCGGTCTTAACCCCGGGGCATTGATGATCAGCGGGATGCGCTCGCGGATGCCGCCGGCGGTCCAGGTCGCGGTGTTCTTCACCGTGTCGATCAGGATGTGGTTGGGGGTCGCTGACGACCAGTCGCACCCGGCGTTGAGGCAGATCGTTCCGCCCGCTGAGCGCCACCACCAGCTCCTTGGGGTGTGAACATGACCGTGGCAGATCGTATGTGTTGAGCTGGGGTAATCATGGGGGTCTGCGCGAAAGCCCCAAGCGTTACCGCTCACGCAGACCGACTCCGACTTAAAACCCAGCCAAAGCGGACACGGGTTCTAGTTGGCGCCG